>SFGS01000090.1 GCA_004557565.1 Bacteroidales bacterium
TTCGCTCCATTACATCTTTTCTGCATACCTGCCTACACACATCAAATTCCTAACGGAATTTCATCGCATCTTTTTCGGGACAACATGTATATCATTTCCAAAAAAAATAGCACCTATTGGATTTGGGGTCCAATAGGTGCTTGATTATTTTGTAGCGCACTCGCAAGCAGTTCTGTTGAGAGTGGGATTTAACGCCCACTATTGCAATCCTGTGAGATCTGTGGGATCTGTGTGAGCCACAATCCACCAAGTTGGGATTCTGTGGGATTTAACACCCACTAAAGCAATCCTGTGGGATCTGTGGGATCTGTGTGAGCCACAACCACAGTTCTGTGTGAGCCACAGCCACAGTCCTCAAACGCATGCGAGGCGTGGGGAATTAGCGGAGCACTTTTGCAGCGCTTGAAGTGCCGTCGGTGTAGGTGGTCACCATGATGTTTACGCCATCGAATGGTTGAGCCGATTCCACACCCATCATGTTGAAGTAACTTACGCCCTTCACTTCCTTAGCGCTGTTCACGTCGTTCACGCCAGTAGCAACCTTGTCTGCGTCCAAGTCGAGTGGATATACCACAAATTTGGTGCTTGCGTCAGATGTAGATTTTGCATCGGTTGTAGGCACTGCCACTTCTTTCACAAGTGCTTCAAATGAGTACACGTTGCCAGAAGTCAATTTAGGATTATCTACAGAGTTCAATGAATAGTCAACGTTGAAGGCTGCCTTGAATCCTTGTACGTTGATAGAACCATTATTACTTGGGAGGTAGAATGCACCGTCGGTGCCGTTGTAAACTGCCCAAACCACCTTTGCATATTCGTTGGCCTTAGGAGTAGCGAAGTAGTAACTGCTGGTGTATGCTGGGTTGTTGCCCTTCACGCTGCTTTCGCCCATAAAGTTGAGTGCGCAGTAGGTGTTAGGAGCGAAATCTGTTGCTTCGCCAGCCAGCACATTGGTTGCTTCCATAGCCACGTTGAACTTTTCAGTAAGGCTACCAGTGATTGAGGTAACGATACTCTTCTCGTTCACTTGGTTGTAGAGTTCGACTGGCAGACTCACGAGCATCCAGTTGTTTTGAGCGTATTCCTCTTGCTTGTTGCCGTTGATGTTGAAGAACTTGTCGTTAGCAGCAGGGGTGCTGAAGTTTCTCACAGCCTTGGCTGCGTCCTTCACCACGATGTAGTTCTTGCCAGCTTTTTGGAACTTTTTAGCCACCACCATTTCATCGTTAACGGTGTATTCCTTGCCTTCTGTGCCATTTTCTGCAAGTTCAGCCAATGTAGAGGCGTTCATCAAGATAATTGAGTCAAGGAAGAGGCGCTTACCACTGAAAGTGAATGTTGTGGCAGAAGTCAATCCTGTAATCTTTTCTGTAAAGGTTGTCCATTTAGCGTTGGTGGCAGTGAATAATTTTGAAGTGGTTCCATCTGCAAATGTGCCACCATTATTGATAGTGACAGTAAGCGTGTTGACTTTACTATCGTCCCATCCTGCAATATCGAATGAAATTGCGTTATAGTTGGTGCCTGCCACAACAGGTGAAGTAAGGCTGCCATTATTACTCTTAGTACCCACTCTTACACAAGAGTTAGCTGCATAAACTGTGGCATCGTACACCCAACCTCCACAATCAAAGTTGTCGTCGCTGAGTGTTCCTGAACCTTCTGAGAAGTTGTTATCTCTACCGCCTTGGGTATTACAGCCGCTAAAGTTTTCTTCAGCGAAAGTAGAAGCCTTGATTGTAATGACAGACTCAGCTGTTGCTTTTCTCAACTCGTCATCAATCGCGTATGCTTTAACAGTTGTGGTAGTAGCCACTTCAAATGGTGCAGTATATTCTGCGCCTTCTTTGGGGTTTGAACCGTCTGTCGTGTAATAGATAGCAACATTACCTACAGCATTGTTTGCTTCAATTGTTACTGTTTGAGCAGAAGTATAGGTTCCTGTAGCAGGAGTGATTGTTAATTTTAAAGGTTTTGCCGACACTGTAACAGTGTATTCTGCAACGCCATCTTTTCCACCATATGCTGCCCAAGCAATAACGGTTACAGAACCTGTAGTATTGAAAACAGCAGGGTTGAATGTCCAAGTTGCATCAGCTGTAACATCAGCAGTTGACTTATCGTCGTAAGTAGCAGTTACGGTCAAGCCTTCAGGGTTGAATGACTCACCAGTTTCATAAGCCACCTTAGCAGGTTCGCCAGTGATTGCGATAGAAGTCAAGGTTTTGGCAGGAGCCGCCTTTTCGTAAGTGATTTCAACATTTTTAATCTTGCAAGTTCCGGCAAAATAAAATTCAACAGAGCTTACATTGCCCGACCAAATCTTTGGTGCGCCCATATTGCCAGCCGACGCATTTAAAGTACTGGATTGCCATGTTGTACCTACAAATTCAATTTTTTTGAGCACATAACCTTCTGGAGCATTGACCGTCATTATGTATGAGCTATATGTGCGAGTTTCATTATCATCAACATAGGCATTGGTTGAATTGACGTTGCCAAGAGAAATGCTAATGCCGTTTTGCTGTCCTTGCAATTTGAGTTTCTCTTTCTCAACATTGAAACTTCCGTTATGGTTAGTTGCCCAAAACCAGTTGTTGAGAGGGATTGTGTATTCACCAGCGGCAATGCTATTATCCACAACTCGTAAAGTGTAAGTGGCAGAAGAACTTGCATAAGTGTCGTCGCCAGCATAAGCGGCCTTAATGGTAGTCTGGCCACAAGCCACCAGTGTGATTTCACCAGTGGCTTCGTTTACAGTAGCCACGTCGGCATTGCTTGATGTATAGGTGATTCCTGTAATACTTGCAGGGTCTTTTGTCAAAGTAGGGAATTCCTTTACCTCGCTTGTCAAGTCCACAGTTGCAGTTGGAGCAGACCAAGAGAGTGTTGTTGGAGTTTTGCCTGGTCCATCTTCGTAATATACTGTTATTTGGCTGAAGTATACAGCGTTTGATGGAGTCGTCATAGAAAAAAACGTGTATCCTTTTCCTGAAAAATCAAACTCCATAGTCCCACTTGTTTCCGGAGAGGCTATTGCATTTGTGGGTTTCTCATTAGAACCACCAAAAACTTTGATTGCACGAGCTGTACCTGTTTGCTTAAACACAACACGAGTGATTTTGCCAGGAATAGCACTTTTATTGTAAAGAGAATTTTGGGTTGACTTTTTTGCTTGAATGTTGTTGTTTTTCATCCATTGGTTAAAACCAAAAGTGATTCCATCAACATTAAACGTTTTGTCTGAGTATGACCCTGTGACACCAGAGTTAGCAGTGTTTATTACAATGCTTTTTTCTGCTGCCCAGGAGGTGGCGGTGGCTAATATAGCCACGATTAATAATGTAAAAATTTTCCTCATAACGAAGATTGTTTAAAGAGTTATTTATATATCCGAATTGTCCCTAAGTAGTAATGGTATAGCCAAAGCTACGCACAAAGTTAGGCATTATTTCCTTAACCACCAGTATATTTAACAAAAAAATGACTCAAATTCATAAAAAATCATAAAACAGCAAATTCTTCTGAGTTGGAACGAATTAGCATGAAGATTGTGCTGGAGCCCGGCATTTGAGCGCGCATCGGCGTTGGAAGAGGTTTGAGGCACGCCAACGCGAGGTGGAAGGATAAGGAAAAATGGCGGTAAAGGTGGTAAAAAAAACGTAATTAGGGGATAAAGCGTACACTTTTAGCAAAATTTCTGTAACTTCGCAATTTAATAGCAGTTTTTTCGATGGAGAAATTAATGCAATATGTGTGGAAACATCGCCTGTGGCGGTCGGAGGATATGGTCACCAACACCGGGAAAAAGGTGAGGGTGGTGGATCCCGGGCTGCTCAACACCGACGCTGGTCCCGATTTCTTCAACGCGAAAATCGAGATTGACGGCCACATGTGGGTGGGCAACGTGGAAATGCACTACCGCGCCACCGACTGGAAGCGTCATCACCACGACAGCGACAAGGCTTACGACAGCGTGATTCTGCACGTGGTGGCGAAGGACGATGCGCCTGTGCGTCGCACCAATGGCGAGTTGATTCCGCAGCTGGTGCTGGAGGTGTCGCCACAGTTCAATGCCGACTACGCTTCGCTCGTGGGTGCCACCATCGAGGTGCCTTGCGCCACAAAAATCAAGCAGGTGCCACACCTCACCATCGTGGAATGGGTGGAGGGCTTGGCGTTTGAGCGGCTGCACGGAAAGGTGGAACGCATTCACCAGTTGCTCGACAGCTTCAACGGCAGTTGGGAAGACGTGTGCTATGTGACGCTCGCCCGCAACTTCGGTTTCGGCATCAACAACGACGCGTTTGAGCGGCTGGCTCGTCGCACTCCACTTCGCCTGCTTGGCAAGCACAGCGATTCGGTGCTGCAAATCGAGGCGCTGCTTTTCGGCCAGGCTGGTATGCTCGATGCCCAAAAGCCGGGAATGGACAGCTACTACAACCAACTCTGCACCGAATACGCCTTCCTCTCCAACAAATTCCAACTCACCCCTATGGAGAAGGAATCGTGGAAACTGTTCCGCATTCGTCCGCAGAATTTCCCCTATCGGCGCATCGCCATGCTGGCGCAGTTTATCGAGGGCGGATTCAGAATGATGAACCGCATTCTTGAGGCCGAGGGCGAAAAGGAGATGCGCGCCCTATTTGAGGTGGAGTTGAGCGGCTATTGGATCAAGCACTACACCTTTGGCAAGCCCAACGAGCGCGCCACCGCCACTTTGAGCCGCAGCTCTATCGACATCATTCTCATCAACACGGTGGCTCCGCTGCTCTACGCTTACGGCGAACTCACGGGCAACTACGAGATGACCGACAAGGCCATCAAACTGCTGGAGGATTTGCGTGCTGAGAGCAATTCCATCGTGTCGCACTTCGTGGCTTACGGCATCGACTGCCCCGACGCGCTCACCTCGCAGGCACTGGTGCAACTGAAGCGTGAATACTGCGACGCGCGCAAGTGCATCTACTGCAAAATCGGCCACCACCTGCTGAGCAAGGCGGCTCGTGGCGAATAGCGACAGAAACATAAGAAAAACAACAACATTATTATAACATTACAGACTAAACTTTACAAAGACAATGAAAAAGTTCACACTTATTATGGCACTGACAGCCTTTTTGGCTTTCGGTGTGAAAGCAGAAAAAGTGGAGCCAATCAAGTTTGGCAATTTTGAAAACTGGGTCACTCGCGTGATTAAGGAATCGGGCGTGATTGGCGGCGAAACTAAAAAGGTGTATGAAATTGCGCCCAACGCCACCATCAACGGAGCCAAGGCTTACCACAATATGGGCGGCTCGCAATGGGCCACCAGCAATGTAATGGCAAAAGTGATGGGCGTGGTGAAAACGAGCAACGCCGTTTTCCCCGACAAGCACGGCGCTGGCCGTTGCGCTAAACTCACCACCCTTCTTGAGCATGTGAAGGCAGTGGGCATCATCAACATGGACGTGCTGGTGTCGGGCACCATCTTCTTGGGCAAGATGGTGGAACCTGTGAGCAGCACCAAGAACCCTTACAGCAAGATGGAGATGGGCGTGCCTTACACCCACACCCCTAAATTCCTCCAATTCGACTACCGCCTTGTGGCACCTGCTGGCGCTCCTATCTATTCAAGCGGTTTCGGCAGCAAAAAGAAACTCAGCGGCCGCGACAATGCGGAAGTGTTTGTGCTGCTCCAACGCCGTTGGGAAGATGCTAAGGGCAACATCCACGCCGAGCGTGTGGGCACCGGACGTGAGCGTTTCGGCAAGACCACTATGGGCTGGGTGAACAAGCACCGCATTCCCATCTGGTATGGCGACATTCGTCATCATGCTGGCTACAAGTCGTTCATGGGCTTGATTCCAAAGGAAAAGAGCTACTACGCACGCAATTCCAAGGGCAAAATGAAACCCGTGATTGAAGAAAAATGGGCGCCAGTAGGCACTAAGCCAACCCATGTGCTGGTGATGCTCTCAAGCGGCTGCGGCACCGCCTACACAGGCACCGTGGGCATGACCCTCTGGGTTGACAACGTGGCATTCGTGCATTAATCCAAACAATTATATATCATATAGGGGCGTAAGTGTTTTGCGCCCCTTCATTTTCAAAATTATGAAACTGAAATTTATCGCTCCGTTGATGCTACTCGGCATAATGGCTGCGTGCCAAGGCGGAAAACAAGAAGCAAACTCCGAACAGTCCACCGAGACAGCCGACACCACTTTGCTGGAAGTGAACGTCGGCTCAAAGGTGCCCGACGATTTTTATTTCGTGGAATATGTGAACCCACGCTTCGCATTCCATTGCGAATACCCTTCGTTTCTCGACAAGGGCGAGGCTCCAGCCAATGGCGACGGTCGCGTTTTCTCCAACAATGAGTTGGTAATCACCGTCTATGGCGAATACGACGAATTGGGCAACGCCGACATCAAGAAAGCCTTTGCTGCGGCAAAGAGCAAGACCGACACCCTGCAAACGCAAGCCGACAACTGGTATAAGATTTGCGGCAACGACAACCACGGCAACACCTACTGCCGCAAAGTGGTGGAAGTGGACGGCGCATTCGCCACCGTGCTCGCCACCTATCCAACCCATTTCGCCAACTCCTACGCTCCCATCGTCAACAAAGTGATGGACACCCTCTCTCCACTCACCCCCTCGGAAGAATAAAAGTCTACGAGTCAACGGGTCAACAAGTCAACGAGACTACAGGTCTATGAGTTTTTTTTTAGTCAATGGGCGGCTCAGTGGAAAATTTCTGGGGATAGATTATGCAATGTTGCCGAATCGTGAATGGAATCAAAAACAAAAACATAAAAAAACAGCCTTGGGGCAACGTGGAATGCTTCGCATTTGGCGGTGCGACTGTGCGCTTTGCGTCATTGGAAACGAGTTTCCATGCCGCCAACCACACA
>SFGS01000091.1 GCA_004557565.1 Bacteroidales bacterium
AAAGCGCACAATCCCTACGCCAAATGCGAAGCATTCCACATTGCTCCAAGGCTGTTTTTTATGTTTTTGTTTTTGATTCCATTCACAATTCGGCAACATTGCATAATCTATCCCCAGGAATTTTCCACTGAACCACAAAAATTCAACAGATTCAACAAAAAAATTCGTGCTAATTTGTGGTTTAGACAAATGAACACGAATTACACTATATTTTTTGTTGAATCTGTCGAATCTGTGTGAGTTCTGCCCCCAGTGAAAGATAAGGATTAGTACCAAGTTACACCGTTGCTGGAACTGGAGTGCTTGTCGTACTTCACGTCGCTGAGGATACTTGATTTCACAGCAATGTGGAAACTGTAGCTCTTGTATGGACCTACTGGCACGAAACTGGCGCTCATGGTGAAGCAGTGCATTTCGCGTGAAATGCTGCAATTCATATAAGCGATTTTGTGTAAATCAAAGTTGTAACTTGCCGACATGGAGAGGTTCCAGTTTTTGGTGGGACGCACGTTGCCACTGAGGCTTAAATTCTGTGTCCAGCGTCCTTTATACTCCAGGCGCTTATAATCAAATTCGCCATAACCATAGTTGAGTGAATAGTTGAAAGTGAGGCTCCATGGGAAATCCCATTTCATATAGCCGTCGCTGTCAAACTCTCCGTCATCGCTATTGGTCTCTTGGTCGGAATCGTTTTTGTTCTGCTGATTATTGTCGAACACGCTTTTTTGTTCGTTTTTCTTTTTCTTTCCTCTGCCGAAAAGGTTCTTGAATGTGTCGTTGTTGAGCGTGTAGTTAAACGATGTGCCGGTGCTTGCCAAGCGTCCCCAGCCACCACCGTGAAGCAGGCGAAGCTTATTGATGCGCACCGGCGTACCATACTTGTTCAAACCGTATTTATACACATCCCAAGTAGCGCTCAAGTTGAGGTTGAAGCCTTTGGTGAGGCGAAGCAGCAAAGAGGTGTTCAAGTTGCTCCAGCGCAATGAGTCGGCGGCGAAATTGTAACTTTGGCTCAATGTGAGGTTTTCGATGAGCGATACTTTCTTATAACCGGTGCTGTCCTGGTCGCTTTTCACCTTAGCCTCTAAGTTGTTGGAAATGTTGAACGACACCACGCCCGATTTTCCGTTTGCGGCATTGCCAAAGAGTCCGTTGCTGAAGTAGGAATACTTCACAGGTTCTTTCGTGCCGTCGGAGTTCACGCGCTCGTATTGTCCGTAATAGCCCCAGAACGAAGAGCCGAAGTCGGGAGACGCCGAGAACGACACGCTTGGCGTGATCACGTGGCGAATCATATTCACTTTGTCGCCAAAGAATTTCAATGGCTTGAAGAAGCCATACAGTTTGGTGCTGAACGAAAGCGAGAAGTTGAAATCGAATACGTTGTAGAAGTTGTAAGTGGTATCACGCACCACGGCATTGGCATTGGGATCCCATTGCTGACGAATCTTGTTGGTGTACATGCGGTCGTTGAGCGTGATGGATGGTGTCACATTCAGATACTTAAACAGGTTGAATGTGGCATTGATTGGCAAGGTGTGCGACATACCGTTGCGCCAATCTTTCACAAGGCTTTTCTTGAAAAATTCGTCCTGTTTCGCGGTGAGCGAGTTTTGGAAACGGCCGGAATATGAGATTTTGATTTTCTCGTACCAGCGTTCGTCGCCAGCCGCCTTTTTGCGCTTAAACGGAGCAAACTGACTCATGGTCACGGTCAAGTTAGGGAACGACACCGACAAGGTGGAGTCGGCGGTGCGCTGCGAGACACTTGCCGTGGTGGAGAAACTCCATCGCGAGCCCGGACGCTTATAGGTCATGTTCACCGTACTGCTCTTGGTGTTTTCGGTGAAACTGTTGCTGTAGTAATCGTCGAGGTTGTTGCGTGAGTAGCCACTGGTGGCGAAGTTGACACTGGCAGAAAAACTCATGTTTGGATTCGCCTTAGCGTCTTGCGCGTGGGTCCACTGCACACGGAAGTTTTTCATCTTTGAGTAATCGTTGTCGCCCTTTTCGCCATTCACAGTCACAAGGTAACTCACATTAAAGTTGCCATGGAATTTGTATCGCTTGGCGTAATTGCTCTGCGCTGTCAAGCCCCAACCACCTCTGGTGTAGAGTTCGCCTGTCAAAGCCAAGTCGGCATAATCGCTCAACGCCAAGTAGTAACCACCGTTGCGGAGATAGAATCCACGGTTATAGTCTTCACCAAATGTCGGCACCAGCACACCGCTGTGGAATTTCTCTGTGAATGGGAAGAATCCGAAAGGCACAGCGATAGGCAGCGGCAGGTCTTCAAGCACCATATAGGCTGGACCAGTCACCACATCTTTCTTGGGGCGAATCTTGCCTTTGGTGAGTTGGAAATAGAAGTGGGGATGTTCGTGGTCGTCGCAAGTGGTGTATTTGGCGTCTTTGATATAGAAATCTTCGTCACTCACCTTTTTGGTGATGCCACCTGTAAGGTAGCCTTCGCCTTGCTCGGTCATGATATCAGTAATCAAGCCTTTTTCCGACTTGAAATTGTAGGTCATCGTTTTTGCCTCGTAAGAGCCGCTCTTGTCCTTGAACACAGGATTTCCAGCCACTTCGCCCGATGTGTCGATTGCGCCGATGGCATACACTTCGCTCTTTGCCATGTCCATATTCAGGCGTGAGGCTGTGAGTTGAATGTCACCATAGGTGATATTGCCATCGCCAAACATTCGGGCGTTGTCCTTGCCATACATCACGATGGAGTCTTTGGCGGTGAAGTTCACTACATGGTCGAGATCCACGCGCTCTTTCTTGAAGCGTGATGTGTCGGTGGTCTCACGCTTGTCTTCGGGCTTGACGCCAGCGATAGAATCAACCACCGCAGCAATGTCTGCACCATTCACGACCTGTGCCGACACACTGCTGTATTCCGGCATCAAAGAAGCCAGAAACACAAAAATCATCAATATTGGAAAATAGCGGAGTCTCAATTTTTGCGCAATAATGCAAATAACGTACAAAATTAAGCATTTCTACTCACCTATGAGCAAAATTACAATGGAGAAATGCTAACCTTTCACATAATTTGTGAAAGACGGAGCCTGCTTGGAAATGCTGATTTATTTCGCCGACTTCAAATCTTGGTCGAGCGAAGCATAGTCGGGTTCGCCAAAGAGTGCCGTGAGTTCGTCGAATCGCTTTATCGAGCCTTCGCCGAATTTGCTCAGCGAATTGCGCACCTTGGCAATGGGTTTGCAGCGTGTGATTCTGGATTTGCTGTAAAATTTATCAGCATAGCAAACCACCTTTTCCTCAATGCTGATAGGGAGCATGTCGCGAAGTGGCAAATCCAAATGCTGGTCGATGATGTCCTGCTTTGAGATGCCCGAACCGGTATGGCGTTCGCACACCAGCGCATGTCGGGGCAGTCCGAGGCTTTCAAGTATCTCACGCCCGATAATGCCATGCTTGATATACGGTTCTTTGCCGCAGCAGAATATTCCTGGCGCGTAGGTGCGGAAAACGCCAATGTCGTGCAGCATCGCTGCCTCAAAGGCGAATTCAATATCCACCACTCTCCCGCCGGCTTGGTAGCGCTGGCACAGTTGCCTGGTGAGCAATGCCACTTGCGTGGAGTGCTTCACAAGCAGTTCGTAATCGGGGTCGCCCGGCTTGTAGTATTTAGAGATTATTGACAGATAGTCGATCATACTTGAAATGAAAGGCGGAAACGATGAAGAATCCGCCTTGATGTTTTCTTGTTTGTTTTATTCAACTGTTGTAAGCCAACCGTGAGTGTCGGGATATTCACCCTTTTGGATAGCCAAAAGTCGCTTGTAGAGCTGGGTAGTAACAGGACCTGGCTTGCCGTCTTTGGCGATAACGTATGTTTTGTCGTTGTCGAAATCATACACTTCGCTGATTGGAGCGCAAACCGCTGCTGTTCCACATTCTGAAGCCTCGTCCACTTCAGCAAGTTCCTCAAGAGGAATTGGTCTGCATTCCACCTTCAAGCCAAGGTCCTTAGCAATTTGCTGAAGGCTCATATTGGTGATTGATGGAAGAATTGAGTTTGAGGCAGGGGTGATGTAGGTGTCGCCCTTGATGGCAAAGAAGTTGGCTGGACCACATTCGTCGAGATAGAGTTTTTCCTTAGGATCAAGGAAAAGCACTGCCGAATAGCCCATGGCGCGAGCACGTGCTGTTGCTCTCAAACTGCCTGCGTAGTTGCCACCTGTTTTGAAGCGTCCGGTGCCACATGGTGCAGCACGGTCGTATTCGCGAAAAATTGCCACCTTGGTGGGTTGGAAACCTTCCTTGAAGTAAGGTCCAACTGGCGCACCGAAAATCACCATCATATAGTCGGTTGATGGCTGAACACCCACGCGTGGTGTGATACCGATTTCAAGGGGACGGATATAGAATGAGCTGCCGCTTTCGAATGGTGGAACAAATCGTTCGTTCAACTTCACCACTTTTTTCACCATTTCAAGAAACAGTTCAGATGGAATTGGCTCCATCATCAGGCCTTTGGCGCTGTCTTGAATACGTTTCAAATTTTCTTCTGGTCGGAATATTCTCACCACGCCATCCACACCCTTGAAGGCTTTCATTCCCTCAAAAATTTCCTGGCCGTAGTGCAAACATGTTGATGCCATGTGAATATTCACCATTTCGGAATCAGAAACCTCAATTTCGCTCCACTTTCCATCGATGAAAGATGCGCGAACGTTGTAGTCGGTTTTTAAATATCCAAATGGAAGCGATGCCCAGTCAATACTTTCCTTAGTGTTCATTTCTAATATAGATGTTTTTAAAATAGA
This sequence comes from Bacteroidales bacterium, assembly GCA_004557565.1. Taxonomy (GTDB): domain Bacteria; phylum Bacteroidota; class Bacteroidia; order Bacteroidales; family Muribaculaceae; genus Sodaliphilus. The sequence continues at coordinate 4,797 of SFGS01000091.1, forward strand.
ATCGTTTACTTACAAATGTGCGTAAATATAATGCCACAAATCATCGTGCGTGTCGCTGTGCGCCAAAAATTATAAAGCCACCTTTTGGGTGATATTTCCAATTTTCACAATGAAAATACCGCGTAGCCCCACTTTCAGTTCTGAGCTACCCACATTTAATGAGGCTTGCGAAACAAGCTGACCGAGAATAGTAAACACTTTAACCGTAATTTTTCGTTGCGTGCGAATCGTTATGGTGCCGTCTTTGCCAAATATCTCAACGCCATCAGTCTGTGCAGGGTCAACTAAACTACGGCCTTGCACCTTATGCTGAATTTCTCGCCACTGGAGCAGTTGTGCCGAAGCATAACCTCCGAAAAGAAGCGAAAACAGCATCACAAATATTACTAATGAGCGCCTCATGAAATCATTGTAGTCGTTATTATCATACAAAGGTACAAAAAAAATATCATTACAGAGCTAACTATCACGAAAAACCAAAATACCAAAGTGGAATAGTGAGGATTAGCGCTGTTTTGGCACCACCAATCGGCCTATGATCTTGATTTCATTCCGTCTCGACAGTTCACCAGGATTTGTGCCAGGCTCGCCTTCTGGTATGGCAATCCCTTTCTTGGCGTAGTGCTTTACCCAAAATTCGGGAATTTCGCCTTCACGGTTGCGGAAGGTCATGGGTATGGTGGAGAAGATGAGTTTACCGTCGTCGGTCACATAACTTATCTGCACCAGTTCGCTGCAATAGATTTCTTTATCATCGGGCAAGTAATAGTAATCGTAGGACTTGCCCAGGTGCGAGAGTGCGTTTTTGAGCGATTGAATGCTGTCGAACGGCACATCTATGCGCCCCACCACCACAAAGCAAGTTGCCGTATCGATGTCGTGATAGCAAAACGACTGTAAAGTACCACATCGCACGCCTTCGTAATCGGCTTGCACCACCGATGGGGTGTGGGTATTAGAATCGGTGTAGAAAATCGCCACATGGTCGATGGGCAGTTGACCAAGTCCCTCAGTGACAGCAGTGATGGCATTACCCTTATTATTAACCACAAAAAGCAAATCAGCGCAGCACAGGCTATCCACGCTCACACTCGCCAATTCGGCGTTTCCAAACAAACTAAAGGATAGTGCTATGAAAATAAAAAGGAAATGTTTCATACTGCAAATTTAACTCTTTCAAAAAAAATAGACAATAGTGACTGAAAATATGACAATTAAGAGCCGAAAAGTTTTGTAATTCAATAAAAAAACCGTAAATTTGCACCGCAATTTTTAATAACTATATAAATTTTTCAAAGTAATGTACTTAGATTCAGAGAAAAAGAAAGAAATCTTTGGCACATACGGCAAAAGTAATACTGATACTGGTTCTCCAGAGGCCCAGATTGCATTATTCTCAGTTCGTATTGCCCACTTGACCGAACATTTGAAGGCCAACAAAAAAGATTATAACACACAACGCTCATTGAAGATGCTCGTAGGTAAGCGTCGTCGTTTGCTCGACTACTTGGTTCGCAAGGACATCAACCGCTACCGTGCTATCATCGCTAAGAAGGAACTCGGTATCCGCAAGTAATCTTTCAATAGAGTTTTCTCTAAACCAACACAGCGCCAGAGGCAACCGCCTCCTGGCGCTGTTTCATTTCACCCCATCCACCACACCACCACAAACATCCACCACCAACATCCACCACCAACTTAAACACCACACAAATTTCCATCAAAACGTAGGGACATGCCTTCGGCATGTTTCAATCGCACCCAAGAACACTAACCACGTGACGCCAAATCGATAATTCGAAATCTCGATAATTCGAAGATTCGATAATACAATAACGTGAAAAGAAACAAAACACCTATTTAATCCATTAAAAATCCATTATCACCTATTTTTAAATAATTTAATTTTAAATTGCTGTAAATCGGGTTTAAATGGATTAAATAGGTGTTTCAGTTCGCCACTCGCGGCAAGTGACTTTGCAGAAGCCTAAGCTATCGTCTTAACTTCTTTGACTTCTTAACTCCTTAACTTCTATACAAAAAAAGAGAGCGGCAGATTGCTCTGTCGCTCTCCGTAGGGGGCGGTTACCTACTC
>SFGS01000092.1 GCA_004557565.1 Bacteroidales bacterium
AAGATTCCATTTCGCTTCGCTCCATTACATCTTTTCTGCATACCTGCCTACACACATCAAATTCCTAACGGAATTTCATCGCATCTTCTTCGGGACAACTTGTATATCATTTCTAAGTTTTTTTGAATCAGTGTGGGTTTTTTGTGATGGAGGGTGGGGAGATTGGGGGGAATTGGGAAAAAATTAGTACCTTTGTATGAGCAAATATGCAATTATTGTTTAACCCACTAAAATTCTACGACTACGACGAGCATTAATAAATGGCGTATTGAGGATAGCGCCGAACTGTACAATATCAATGGCTGGGGCCTTAAGTATTTCTCTATCAATGAACAGGGACATATCACCGTCACTCCTAAGCAGAGTTGCGTTGGGGTGGATTTGATGGATGTGATGGACGAATTGCGTACTCGCAATATTACCGCGCCGGTCCTGCTCCGCTTCCCCGATATTCTCGATAATCGTATCGAGAAAATTTCTTCATGCTTCAAAAAAGCCGCAAAAGAATATGAATACAAAGCCGAGAACTTTGTGATTTACCCTATCAAGGTGAATCAGATGCGCCCGGTGGTGGAGGAAATCACCAGTCACGGTAAGAAGTTCCGCATCGGTCTTGAGGCTGGTTCAAAACCTGAGTTGCACGCCGTTCTCGCCATCAATATGGCCGACATTGGTGAAAATTCGCTCATCATCTGCAATGGCTACAAGGATGAGGGCTACATCGCTCTTGCGCTGCTTGCGCAGAAGATGGGCCGCAAGATTTTCCTGGTGGTGGAGAAGTTGAATGAACTGCACCTTATTGCCAGAGTGGCTGAACAGATGGGTATTCGCCCCAACATCGGCATTCGCATCAAACTTTCATCGTCGGGTAGCGGAAAATGGGAGGAAAGCGGTGGCGACCGTAGCAAATTCGGATTGAACACCAGCGAACTTTTTGAAGCCCTCGACTTCTTGAAGGACCATAAGATGACCGACTGCCTGAAGTTGATCCACTTCCATATCGGTAGCCAAATCACGAAGATTCGCCGCATCAAGAATGCGCTTCGCGAGGCTTCGCAATTCTATGTGCAGCTCACTGCCATGGGATTTGACCTCGATTTTGTGGATATTGGCGGCGGTTTGGGCGTGGACTATGATGGTTCGCGCAACAGCATTTCGGGCCACTCGATGAACTATTCTATTCAGGAGTATGCCAACGATGCCGTTTACACTTTCGTGGATGTGTGCGACAAGCATGGCATCAAGCACCCTAACATTATCAGCGAATCGGGCCGCTCGCTTTCGGCTCACCACTCGGTGCTGGTGATGGAAGTGCTCGAAACGGCAGGTCTGCCATCGTGGGACGATGAAACCGACACACTCAACGACGATGACAACGAACTCGTGAAGGACCTTTACGAGATTTACGATAAAATGAACAAGTCGCGACTGCTGGAAGACTGGCACGATGCCCTCCAGATTCGCGATGAGGCTCTCGACCGCTTCAGCCTCGGCTTGATTGACCTGCGCACGCGCGCCATGTGCGAAAAACTGTTCTGGTCAATCGCTCGCGAGGTGAGTTTGATTGCCGAAGATATGAAGCACGCGCCCGACGAGCTGCGCAGCGTAACGAAGATGCTGCCCGAAAAGTATTTCTGCAACTTCTCGCTCTTCCAGTCGTTGCCCGACAGTTGGGCCATCGACCAGGTGTTTCCCGTGATTCCACTTTCGCGGCTCAATGAGCGCCCCACCCGAAGTGCCACTTTGCAAGACATCACTTGCGACAGCGACGGCAAGATTGCCAACTTCACATCGGCTCAGGGCATTACCCACGCTTTGCCTGTGCACCCATTGCGCAAGGGCGAACACTACTATTTGGGCGTGTTCCTTGTGGGCGCGTATCAGGAAATTTTGGGCGATATGCACAACCTGTTCGGCGACACCAACGCTGTGCACATCGATGTGTATAAAGACCGCTACGAAATCAATCAGGTGATTGACGGCGAAACCGTGGCTGAGGTGCTCGACTATGTGCAGTTCACACCAAAGGAACTTGTGCGCAACGTGGAGGCATGGGTGTCGGAATCGGTTCGCACCGGCAAGATTTCGAGCGACGAAGGCAACGAGTTCGTTCGCAACTACCGTGCCGGACTTTACGGCTACACCTACCTCGAAAAAGACTGATGCCCGATGCGATACTTCATGCGATTGGCATATAATGGAGCATCGTTTCACGGTTGGCAAATTCAGCCCCACGATGTGTCGGTGCAAGAAACGCTTGAAAAGGCGCTTTCCACCGTGCTTCGTGAGCAAATTGGCGTGACTGGTGCAGGCAGGACCGACACAGGCGTGAATGCCAGCACCATGATAGCGCATTTTGATGTGCCGAATGGCATTGCCGACACGAAGAGGCTGGTGCGCCAACTCAATGCCATTGTGGGTCACGACATTGCCGTTTACACCATTTTCCCCGTTCACGACGACGCCCACGCCCGATTCGATGCCACCAGTCGCACCTACAAATACTATCTGCACACGCAGAAAAATCCGTTTTTAGAACGATTCAGTTGGAATTGCCACTACCAACTCGACTTCGAGTTGATGAACGAGGCGGCAGAGCGAATGTTGGCGTTCACCGACTTTACCTCGTTCAGCAAACTCCACACCGATGTGAAAACAAATAATTGCAAGGTCACTCACGCACGATGGGAGCAGGAGGGCGCGCAGTGGGTGTTTACCGTCACTGCCGACCGCTTTCTCCGCAACATGGTGCGCGCCATAGTGGGCACACTGGTGGAAGTGGGCCGACATCGCATCACTGTAGATGAGTTTTGCCAAATCATTGAGCGTAAAGACCGCTGCTCGGCTGGACAGTCGATGCCCGGCCACGCCCTATTTCTCCACGGCATCACCTACCCCTATCCCATAGAATAATCAAAAAAGGCACAAATATTTTCGCAACCCATACGGAAATGCGATACTCCACGTCCGCTCAAAATTACAATAACACTTTGAATATTAACCATTTGGCGCGGACGCGAATTATCGAAAGCACTGAAAAAGTCGAAATGAGGGATTTAGGAGAGGATGAGTTAAATCACCAAAATGTGCCCTCGCTTATTGTGGCAGACATAATTCACAAAATTCATCGCATTTGCCAAGCAAAATGAGTGGGGGAGGATTTTATGGAGTCAGATAATTTTATTAATTTTGAAAAATCGGAGTATTCAATCTTGCTCATCACTATTTTAAGCATAATTAAACTGTATATAAATAATTCATCAACATGAAAATGAAAAGTATCATCTATTCAGTAGCCGCTGCCTCCATCGCTATGATGGGCTTCGACGCTATGGCTTGCACCAACCTTTTGGCTGGCAAAAACGCCACAATCGACGGTAGTGTTCTCATTTCTTATGCGGCCGACTCGCACACCCTTTACGGTGACTTGCAGTATCTCCCTGCCGCCGACCACAAGCCGGGCGATATGCGTGAAATCCGTGAGTGGGACACTGGCAAGCACCTGGGCAACATTCCTGAAGTGGCTCACACCTACGCTGTGGTGGGCAATATCAACGAGCACCAAGTGACTGTGGCAGAGAGCACTTTCGGTGGTCGCCATGAGTTGGCTGATACCACAAAAGATGCGATTATCGACTACGGTAGCCTGATATATCTTGCGCTCCAACGCTCACGCACCGCGCGCGAAGCCATCAAGGTGATGACCGATTTGGTGGCAAAATACGGCTATTGTAGCGAGGGTGAATCGTTCTCTATCGGCGACCCTAACGAACTGTGGGTGATGGAGATGATTGGCAAGGGCGGCAAGGAAAAAGGTGCTGTGTGGGTGGCTATCCGCATTCCCGACGACTGCATCAGCGCACACGCCAACCAAAGCCGCATCTATCGCATTCCGCTGAAAGACAAGCAAAACTGCATGTATAGCAAAGACGTGATTTCTTTCGCCCGTAAGATGGGTTACTTCAGCGGCAAAGATGAGGATTTTGAATTTTCAAGAGCATATTCTCCTGCCGATTTCGGCACACTCCGTGGCTGCGATGCCCGCGCGTGGAGTTACTTCAACCGCTTCAAGAGCGGCATGGATGCATATCTTCCATTTATCAACGGCAAGAAGGGTGCTGAGGTGATGCCACTGTATGTGAAGCCCGACCGCAAGTTGAGTTGCCGCGACGTGCAAAACATGATGCGCGACCACTTCGAAGGCACTCCTTTCGACATGACAAAAGACCCAGGCGCAAAGAATTACTTCGATGTGCCTTACCGCTATCGTCCAATGGATTTTACCGTGAATGGCGTGAAATACAGCCATGAGCGCGCCATCGCCACACAGCAGACCGGTTGGGTGTTTGTGTCGCAAATGCGTGCCAATCTGCCCGACCCTGTGGGCGGCTGCCTCTGGTTTGGTGTAGATGATGCCAACACAGCCGTATTCCTGCCAATGTATTGCAGCATCACCGAAGTGCCAGAGAGTTATCGTCAAGGCAAGGGCGACCTCTACAACTTCGATTTCGATGCCGCTTTCTGGGTGAACAATCTGGTGGCAAACCAAGCCTATCACCGCTATTCACAAATGATTCCCGACATTCGCAAAGTGCAAGGCGAGATTGAGGACAAGTGCGCCAACGACCAGCCTGCTATCGAAAGCCGCGCTGTGGAATTACTGAAGACGAACCGCGACGAGGCTATCCAGTATCTCACCAACTACAGTGTGAACACCGCTCAAAACGCCACCGCACGCTATCAGGATTTGGCAAAATACCTGTTTGTGAAATATCTCGATGGCAACCGCAAGAAGGAAAAGGACGGAAAATTCCTCCGCAACGAATACGGTATGCCAGCGCAGCCCGACTTCCCAGGCTACACCCAAGACTACTACAACCAGTTTGGCATTCCAAGTTGCGACCACCTGAAGGAAGTGGAGCCTGAGAAATAAAGGCTCAGTGGAAAATTACTGGGGCAATGATTATACATTGTTGCCGAATCGTGAATGTAATCAAAAAGAAAAACATAAAAAACAGCCTTGGAGCAATGTGGAATGCTTCGCATTTGGCTGTGTGACTGTGCGCTTTGCGTCATTGGAAACGAGTTTCCATGCCGCCAACCACACAATCCCTCCGCCACCCTCTTACGAGGGCTACCCACTTTGCCCCAAGGATAAAAACCGCTCGCCGTTTCACGGCGAAAAACCCCTGATAGTAAAATGATTTCTTAAAAAGAGGTTGTATTAATCTCCCAAAACGATTTTGCATGGTAGGGACGCGATACTTCGCGTCCACACCAAATGACTGATATTCAATATGGTATTAAAATTATGGGCGGACGTGAAGTATCACGTCCCTACCGGGTTTGGTTTTTCGTCGAAGGCGAGAGGTTTTTATCCTTTTGGCGATGCCACCGACCTCGTAAGAGGGCGGCGTTAGGGGTGTGGGGCGTCTGATTCAAGCCTCAGCCTTAAACCACAAACCAAAGGGACGGTTCTTTTGGTTTGTATATGCCAAAGGCATACCAAAAGAACCGTCCCTTTGGTTTGTAGTTTATGTGGTTTGCTTGAAATCAGACCTGCCGCAGCACTAACGGCAGGTGTGAAGCACAGGCATCGCTAAAAGGCTGTTTTTTATGTTTTTTGTTTCAGTGCCCCCCAGTATTTATCCTCTGAACCGAAATAAACCCTAATGACCGATTTGGGATAAAGCACCTTAGGAAGCACTGATTTTTCAGTGCTTCTGCTTTTACAGGTTAAACCAAATGGCGTGAAGATAGTCTATTCAGAAAAAATAACGACAATGAAGATAACGGTTAATTTCTTAAAATACGCAGTAATAGGCATCGTGAGTGCCGTGATGCTCAACGTGTTTACGGCACAACCTGCCGCAGCACGCACCTACACTTCCGAGACGCTGAACTATGAAATTGTGTATCACTGGGGCTTGATTTGGAAGCATGCTGCCAATGCACGCCTCACCATCAAGCGCACCAACAATGGCGGATATTATTCGGAACTGGTGGGCAGAACTCGCTCGTGGGCTGACAAGGTTTACCCCGTGCGCGACACGCTGAAGTGCTGGATGAACAGCAATTTCACGCCCACAAAATATATGAAGCTCACCCACGAAAAGAATTATTACGCAAAAGACGTGGTGAACTTCTCGTATGCTAACAACACCACCTACGGCAAATGCGTGCGCTACCGCACCAACCGCACCGAGAGGGTGTCGCTCGCTTCGCGTGGCGTGGCTTACGATATGATGAGCGTGTTTTACATGCTGCGTAACCTCGATTTCGGTGCCTTGCAGAAAAACAAGAGTTACAAGACCGTGGTGTTCTCTGGTAAATCGAAGGAAACGCTCACAATCAGGTATAAAGGCACGCAGATGGTTAAACTGCGCAACAAAAGCAGTCACTCGGCGTACCACATCACGTTCACTTTCACGCAAGACGGCAACAAGAAGTCGAGCGACGATATCGATGCCTATCTCTCCACTGGTCCGGCGCGCATTCCGCTGCTGCTCGTAGGGCAGTTGCCTGTGGGCGAAGTGAAATGCTACTACGGCGGTAGTATCGATAAATAGGGTTATTAGAAGTTAAGACGATACTTTCTTAGCTGGTAATTTGCTAAAACAAAAACACCTATTTAATCCATTAAAATCCATTATCACCTATTTTTTATTATTTATCCTTAATTCCGCAACACTATAATTTAACTTTATTTATAAGTTCCTGAGCAACAAAAAGTTGCCCAGGATTTTGCCATGTCAGATTTTTCACTTATCTTAGTGTTGCAAAAAGAAAACAAGCAAAACTCTAATATGACATGGCAAAAATACAAATTAAATCTGAGAAACTCACACCTTTTGGAG
>SFGS01000014.1 GCA_004557565.1 Bacteroidales bacterium
AATGTGGAATGCTTCGCATTTGGCGTAGGGATTGTGCGCTTTGCGTCATTGGAAACGAGTTTCCATGCCGCCAACCACACAATCCCTACGCCACCCTCTTACGAGGGCTATCCACTTTGCCCCAAGGATAAAAACCGCTCGCCGCTTCACGGCGAAAAACCCCTGATAATAAAATGGTTTCTTGGTAAAAAACTGCATCAAATCTCTAAAAAACGGTTTTGCATGGTAGGGGTGTGACATTTCGCATCCTCGTCAAATGATTGATATTCAATACAGTATCACAATTATGGGCGGACGTGAAGTATCACGTCCCTACCGGGTTTGGTTTTTCGCCGAAGGCGAGCGGTTTTTATCCTTTTGGCGATGCCACCGCTGTTTCAGTGCCCCAGCATTTTTCCACTGAACCGATTTGGGGGTGAATTTGCGTAATTCGGAAGTTATTTCTAACTTTGTACCTTGATTCGATGAGTTTGGGGTGCCCTCACTTGGGGCTGAGATCATACCCACTGAATCTGATCCGGGTAATTCCGGCGTAGAGAACAAAAAACTTATTATTCACAATTATGAAAAAAACATTCTTGACGACTGCCGCTCTCGTGAGCGCCAGCTGTGCGGCTCTTGCAGCTACTGCGCCTAAAGCCGACACTGCCAAGGTTGTGCGCCTCCAAAATGTGGAGGTGACAGCAACTCGTGCCACCAAAACTACTCCTGTGGCATTCACCAACGTTAGTAAGCAACAAATTGCGGAACTCAATTACGGCAAGGACATTCCTTTCCTGGTTTCGTCCACCCCATCGGTGCTCACCACCAGTGACGCCGGTGCCGGAATCGGCTACTCTGCTATGCGTGTGCGCGGCACAGACGCAACACGTATCAATGTCACCGCCAACGACATTCCTATGAACGACGCAGAAAGTCACTCTATCTTCTGGGTGAACACTCCAGACTTCGCATCTTCGCTCGAAGACATTCAGATTCAGCGTGGCGTGGGTACCTCTACCAACGGTGCAGGTGCTTTCGGTGCAAGCGTGAACATGCGCACACAACGCTTCTCAATGAATCCTTACGCTGAAATGAGCGGCACTTACGGCTCTTTCAACACCAACAAGGAAACCTTTAAAGTGGGTTCGGGCTTGATTGGCGGACACTGGAACTTCGACGCTCGCTTCTCGCACATCGCCAGCGATGGCTACCGCGACCGTGCAAGCAGCAAACTCCACTCTTATTTCGCACAAGCCGGCTATTTCGGTGGTCAAACTTCGGTTCGCTTCATCACTTTCGGTGGTAAGGAATGCACCTACCACGCATGGGACGGTATCAGCAAATCAGACTTGACCGACAACCGTAAATACAACCCTAACGGTGAAATCAAGCGCGACGGCAAGGTGATCGGCTTCTACGACGACCAAACCGACAACTATCGCCAAACCCACTACCAACTGATTTGGAACCAAGGCATTGGAGCTAACTGGCACTGGAACTTAGGCTTGCACTACACCGATGGCTTCGGCTACTACCAAGAGTATAAAAACGCTCGCACACTGAAGGAATACGGTCTTGAACCATTCATGGTGGGCGACAACAAGGTGAAGAAATCAAGCCTCGTGCGTAAGAAAAATGTGGACAGCGGTTTTGGCGGCGCTGTGTTCTCGCTCAACTTCGCTAAGGGTTCGCTCAACACCACTTTCGGCGGTAGTTTCAACAGTTATGCAAACGACCACTACGGCAATGTGATTTGGGTGGAAAACTACCTCTTGCCTCTCGACCCAAGCCACGAATACTACCGCAACAAGGGTAAAAAGAACGACTTCACCATCTACTGGAAGGCTTCAAACACTTTGTGGAAATCGCTCCGCCTCTATGCCGATATGCAATATCGCCACATTGGCTACAAAATCACAGGCGACAACGACAAGTGGGACTGGACTGCTTCACCTGAGCATCTCCAAGTGCTGAACGTGGATGAGAAATTTGATTTCTTCAATCCTAAGGTGGGCTTGATCTACGACTTCAACAAGCACAACACCGCTTACGCTTCATTCTCTGTGGCTCAAAAAGAACCTACTCGTAACAACTACACCGATGGTTTGTTCACCGTGCGCCCAAAGGCTGAAAAACTCTTCGACTGGGAAGCTGGCTACACTTTCAGCAGCGACCGTTTCACCGCTGGCGTGAACTTCTACTACATGAAGTATAAAGACCAACTCGTGCTCAACGGCAAGCTCAACGAAATTGGCGAAGCCATGGCAGAAAATGTGCCCGACAGTTACCGCATGGGCGTTGAACTCCAAGCAGGCGTGAAGATCACCGAATGGCTGCGTTGGGACTTGAACGGCACATTCAGCCGCAACCGCATCAAAGACTATGTGGGCTATGTGAGCAACTACGAAGCATCGACCTGGAACGACCTCTACACTCAAACCGCAGTGGAAAAGGGCAACACCACCATCGCCATGTCGCCTTCATTTATCGGCAACAGCGTGATTGAGTTCAACCTCAAGGGCTTCTCTGCACAGTTCACTTCTCAATATGTGAGCCGTCAGTACCTCGACAACTTCGAGAACAAGGAAGACAGCCTCGACCCATATTTCGTGAGCCACCTCAACTTGGCTTACACCTTCAAGTTGCCACATGTGAAAGCTATCACCGTAGGTTGCACCGTTTACAACATCTTCAACGAGAAGTATGAAAACAACGGTTACAGCCAAACTTGCGCCCTCGTATCAGCCGACGGCTCTTACAAGCTCAGCAGCGACCCACGCTTCTACCCAATGGCTGGCACCAACGTATTGGCACACTTGACATTCTCATTCTAAGATACTGATTCGTATGTTTGCTGCTATCGACTGGACTACCGCCACACAATGGCTATCCGACCCAAAACACTTGTTCGACGCCATCAGTTTCGTGCTGGGCTTGCTCTACCTGTTTTTGGAGTTTAAGGCAAGCATCTGGCTCTGGCCTGTGGGCATCATCATGCCCATAGTGCACAGCGTCACTTATTACAAGGCTGGACTTTACGCCGATTTCGGCATGGAATTTTTCTATGTGATTGTGGCTGTGTACGGCTTCTTGAAATGGCGCATGGGTAAAGGTGCCGACAAGAAAGATGTGCCCATCACCCACTTCCCCATTCGCATGGCAATCATTGCCGTGGTGGCATTTGGGGCTATCTGGGGAGGCATCTTCTGGTTCCTCAGCACCTGCACCGACAGCACTGTGCCTGTGCTCGACGCGTTCACCACTGCCCTGAGCATCATCGCCTACTGGGCTTTGGCCAACAAATGGGCAGAGCAATGGCTACTGTGGCTGGCGGTGGATTTGGTATGCACCGTGCTCTACATCCACAAAGGCATACCATTCTCGGCCAGCCTCTACGGCTTCTACACCATCATGGCTGTGCTCGGCTACCGCAAATGGCTCCGCCTGATGGAAGCGCAAAAGTAACAAACATACCACACACTCCCATACCATAGGGCTGTGCTCGCACTCCAAGCGACCACAGCCCTATTTACATAATTAATCACTTATTTATTTAGTGTCAAAAAGGTCATTAAGCGTGATTTGTGAATCTATGTCGTTGGCATATTTATTTGGAAGAAGATCTTCAGTGGTAATCATTGTGAGAATAACGCCTTTTTTGGTTTTTGTTTCACCACGAAAACGATTAATGCGATTTTGTAATTTATCAAATTCTGATTTTGTTAGTTCATACTGCGATTTACTATACTTCACTTCGCACACATTTATCATATCATCTGCTCGGTCGATAATAATGTCGATTTGTGCACCTTTTTCGTGTGAGGCCACATCAGTTTTACTTCTCCATGAATAGAATTGAGTTGAAATTCTATCGAAGCGCAATATTATCTTAATTTGATTTATATGAGCTAAACAAACACGCTCAAAACTCATTCCATACCAGTTGTTGATTGCTGGTGTGTTCAAATGATGGCTCCAATATTGAGCATCTCCCAATCCCAGAAAAGCAAACTTCAAATAGAAATGTGAATAAAAATCCATCAATTGATAGATACCTCCATTCTTCTTGATTTTTGCATCCTTCACATAGTAAAGGCGAATGATGTCGCAACTCTGAAGATTGCCCAACTGATCAGTAAGCGCCTTCCCGCTGATTTTAAGTTTGGTAGAGATTTCCTGTCTTGTCAACCCCTGTTTTGATTCCGCTAAAAGCTTTACAATCTTCATATACGGCTCAGGAGATTTAAACAATGTCTTATACAATCTGCTGTATTCTTTTTGCAATTCTGCATCACGGTCAAAAAAAAGTCTATCCAGGTTTTCTGCCAAACTTTCAGAAGCAGAAAGCAAACTTAAATAATAAGGTACACCACCTAAACACATATACGCTTGAAGAATGGTGAGCCTACTCCAATTAAATCCACGATTCAGCAGATAAAGTTCAGTCTCATGCAGAGTAAACTGATGCAGAGCAATTTCATGCGTCACTCTATTATGAAGACCGCCTTTTGAATCAATGATGTTAGTAATCATCCAACTCGTCACCGAACCACAAATAATTAGTTTCAAGTTATCTTGAAGCGAAGCCCAACTGTTCCAAAAGAATCCCAAGGCGCGTACAAAACCTGAACGCTGAGAGTCGAAACAAGAGATTTCATCAATGAATACGATGCAAGGTTCCCCTGAGTTGATTTTCGGCTGTAAAAACTTACGTAATTCAGCAAACGCTGTCAACCAATTTTTAGGGTGCTCATTAATCTTGTAGCCATTAAATTCAAGTGCCTGAACATACGATTCCATTTGCTCAGATGGAGTGCCGTCGATGATTCCTGTAAGGCTAAAGGCAAGTCGATTACGAAAAAGCTGGTTTATTAAAAAGGTTTTTCCCACTCTTCTTCTTCCATAAATTGCGATAAATTCAGCCTGACCTGAATCAACATAAGCCTCAAGGCTTTCAATCTCTTTTTCGCGTCCAATTAGTCGTTTCATCGTCTTATTCTTTCTAAAGATTCACATTGCAAAGATAGTGTTTTATAATTGTAAAACAAAATGAGTTCTTACCAGAACGCATAGAAAACACACCGTTTTGGTAAAATCTCGCATCTGTTTTTACCAAAACACAAGAAAAACTCACCATTTTGGTAAAAACTCGTTGAAATTATATGGGCCGTAAGGATTTATGGATATCTTGATTAACAGTGACTATGCCGATGCTTTTATGGCAAATCCTGACGTTTTGGGGCATACTTATAAATCTTTCTCAATATTTAGGCAATGCGGAAATAGCGGTGTGATTTGTGAGAGATTTCGTTTTTGTGTATCTTTGTAACTTAATACGAAAATAATAACAAAATAATATACCTTAAAATGGGAAAAGTAATTCTTACTGGCGACCGTCCAACAGGCAAACTCCATATCGGCCATTATGTGGGTTCGCTCCGTCGCCGCGTACAACTGCAAAATGAGGGCGACTACGACCGCATGTTTGTGTTTATGGCCGATGTTCAGGCACTCACCGACAATGCCGACAACCCTGAGAAAATCCGTCAAAACATTATAGAAGTGGCGCTCGACTACCTCGCCGCCGGACTTGACCCAGAAAAGTGCACGCTTTTCATTCAAAGCCAAATCCCTGAATTGTGCGAACTCACCACCTACTTGATGAACTTGGTAAGCGTGTCGCGCCTTCAGCGCAACCCTACCGTTAAGTCGGAAATCAAAATGCGTGGCTTCTGCCAGCAAGACGAGGAGGCTGCCGAAGCAGCCGGACAGCGCAAAGGCATTCCTGTGGGCTTCTTCTGCTACCCTGTGAGCCAGGCTGCCGACATCACCCTCTTCAAGGCCAACATCGTGCCTGCCGGTGAGGACCAACGCCCAATGATTGAGCAAACCCGCGAATTGGTGCACAGTTTCAACAACACCTACGGTGAAGTGCTCGTGGAACCAGAAATCATGCTCCCCGACAACCAGGCTTGCTTGCGTTTGCCAGGCACCGACGGCAATGCAAAGATGAGCAAGAGTCTCGGCAACTGCGTATATCTGAGCGACTCTGCCGAAGATGTATGGCAAAAGGTGCGCGGCATGTACACCGACCCAACACACTTGCGTGTTGACGACCCTGGTCACCTCGAAGGCAACTGCGTGTTCACCTATCTCGACGCATTCTGCTGCAACGACGATTTCGCCGAGTTCTGGCCTGAATATGCCTGCCTCGACGAACTCAAGGAGCATTACACCAAGGGCGGTTTGGGCGACATGAAGTGCAAGAAGTTCCTCAACCAAGTGTTGAACAAGGAACTTGAGCCAATGCGTGTGCGCCGCCACGAATTTGAGAAAGACATTCCTGAAATCTACAACATTTTGAAGAAGGGTACCGAACAGGCTCGCGAAGTGGCTGCCCAGACAATGGACGAAGTGCGCCACGCTATGCGCATCGACTACTTCAACGATGCCGAACTCATCGCATCGCAAGCAGCACGCTTCAAAGCCGAATAACCCGACACTTCCAAATCATCAACCATACAAATCGCTCCCCCACCAAAAAAGGGAGCGATTTTTTATTTTTTATTTCCATGTTTTAACCGTAAATATCGGTGCTAATTGTCTTGATATTACACATCTTTTTATAATTTTGCATCAATTATCAACATTTACAGTCAATTAATTTTATTCGCATGAGAAGATTGATTTTTGGATTATTGGCTTGCTTGGTGGCTGGCAGCGTTGCCTGGGCCGCTCCTCGCCAATACGAGAGCGTGGCTGGCGACCTTACCGCCACTCGCATCTACACGTTGCCCAATGGGCTTAAGGTGTATTTGAGCGTGAACAAGGACAAACCCCGCATTTCCGCATTGATTGCCGTACGCACCGGCTCACGCAACGACCCTGCCGAAACCACCGGTTTGGCACACTATCTCGAGCACCTGATGTTTAAGGGCACACAAAAGTTCGGCACCAGCAACTATGCAGCCGAAGTGCCGCTGCTCAACGACATTGAGGCGCGCTACGAGCAATACCGCAAGGTGACCGACCCCGAATTGCGCAAAAAGCTCTATCACGAAATCGACAGCGTGTCGCAACTGGCTGCACAATACAACATTCCGAATGAATACGATAAGATGATGGCGTCGATTGGTGGCGAAGGCACTAACGCCTACACCAGCAACGATGTGACCTGCTACACCGAAAACATTCCTGCCAACGAGGTGGAAAACTGGTCACGCATTCAGAGCGACCGCTTCCAAAACATGGTGATTCGCGGTTTCCACACCGAACTTGAAGCCGTGTATGAGGAAAAGAACATCGGCATGGCGCAAGACAACCGCAAATTGTTTGAAGCGCTCTTCGCCAAATTGTTCCCCAGTCACCCCTATGGCACACAAAGCACCATCGGCACTCAGGAACACCTCAAAAATCCGTCAATCACCAACATCAAAAACTACTTCAACCGCTACTATTGCCCCAACAATGTGGCAATTTGCCTTGCTGGCGACCTCGATTTCGACACCACAATGGACGTGATTGAGCGCTACTTCGGCGAATGGAAGCCAAACGAAAACCTTTCTCGCCCTGAATTTGCCCCAATGGCACCTATCACCGCACCTGTCGACACTACTGTGATGGGTAAGGAATCGCCTTACATGGCTATGGCATGGCGTATGCCTGCTGCCCGATGCGCCGAGAGCGACACGCTGGAAGTGGTGTCGATGCTGCTGAGCAACGGCAATGCCGGTCTGATCGACCTCGACCTCAACCAAAAAATGAAAGTGCTGAGCGCTGGCGCAAGCAGCGAACTGATGACCGACTACTCTATGCTGTTCGTTTACGCTATGCCAAAGGAAGGGCAAACGCTGAATGAGGCACGCCAGCTTATCCTCGACGAAATGGCAAAGGTGGGCCGTGGCGAATTTAGCGACGAATTGCTGACATCGGTTATCAACAATGCGAAACGCAACTATTACAAGGCGATTGAGAGCAACCGCACTCGCACCGACATGATGGTCGACGCGTTTATCAACGGCATTGAATGGAGCAAGGAAGTGGAGCAAATCAAGCGCATCGAGGGTATGACCAAGGAGCAGATTGCCGACTTCGCACGCCGCCACTTCAATGAGCACAACTATGTGATTTGCTACAAGGAACAGGGCGACGACCCCAATCAAAAGAAGATTGAGAAACCAGCCATCACCCCAATTCCTACCAACCGCGACAAAAAGAGCCAATTTGTGGAAGATATTGCCAATTCAGAGCCTACACCAATCGCTCCACGCTTTATCGACTTCAAGCACGACCTCACCGTGAGCAAGACCAAGAACGGTCTGCCATTGCTTTACAAGCAAAATACTGAAAACGGATTGTTCAACCTCTGCTTTGTGTGGAACTTCGGCATGGAGGCCGACAAGCGTCTGAATACTCTTTTCAACTACATGGACTATTTGGGCACCGACAAGATGAGCAACGAGGAATTTAAGAAGAAAATGTATGCCCTCGCTTGCGACTACAGTTTCTCATCAAGCAACGAAAATGTGTATTTGCAAATTAGCGGCTTGAGCGAGAATATGAGCAAGGCTATCGCCCTCGTGGAAGACCTTGTGAAAAATGCAAAACCCGACCAAGAGGCCTACAACCAATATGTGGCAATGGTGCTGAAAGGTCGCGCCGACAACAAGACCAACCAAGGCGCCAATTTCAATGCACTGCGCAATTATGCCATTTTCGGTACTTACAACAGCACACTCAACGACATGAGCGAAAGCGAACTCCGCAAGGCTAAGCCTGCCGAACTGCTTGCCATCATGAAAGATTTGCGCAATATGAAGCACTTGGTGATGTATTACGGTCCCGACAGCGAAAAGCAAGTGATTGCCGCCATCGACAAGGGTCACAAGGTGGCTAAGAAGTTGAAAGATGTGCCTGTGAACAAGCCCTACAAGAGTGTGCCTGTCACTCAAAGCGAGGTGATTATTGCGCCATACGAGGCCAAGAACATCTACATGATGCAATACACCGACGAGGGCCGTGGCCGCAACTTCGAACGTCTGCCTATTATTGTGGCATTCAACGAATACTTTGGCGGCAGCATGAACAGCATCGTGTTCCAGGAGCTACGCGAGGCGCGCGGCTTGGCATACGCGGCTTCAGCCAACTACAGCTTCCCTTACCGCAACAACGACACCGAATCGGCATTCACCTACATCGCAACACAAAACGATAAGATGACCGACTGTATCACAGAATTTAACCACCTCATCGACAGTATTCCACAATCTGAACAAGCTTTCAATTTGGCTAAAAACGCTCTCAGAAAGCAATACGCCACTGATCGCATCACCAAGATGAGCGTGCTCTGGGCATACTTCAACGCACAGAAAAACGGTTATGACTTCGACCCATCACAAAAGGTGTATGAAGCGCTGCCTGCCATCAAGTTGGCAGACGTGGTGGAATTTGAGAAAGCCAATATGGCTGGCAAGCCATACCGCTACATCATTCTCGGCGATGAAAAGGAACTCGATATCAAAGCCCTCGAAAAAATCGCCCCAATCCGCCGCGTAACCACCGAAGAAATCTTCGGCTACTAATCCCCCACACCCCTCTCCACAAAAAAAACTCGCAGCCCCCAAGCCTGCGAGTTTTTTTATTTTATCACATCTTCAATATTCAGAGAAAGGAACACCGATTTAATCCACTAAAAATCAATTAACAGCAAATTAGTGCGTTTATTGGAGTACTCGGAGTACTTAGAGCACTCGGACATCTCTCATCTAACCTCTAATTTCTTAAAAAAGTAGCGGCCTTTGGTGGTGGTGGATTTGGCGTATTGGATGGCGCGGGCGGGGCAACGGTGCAGGCAGCTGAGGCACATGGCGCAGCGGCCGTTCCAGTGGGGTGTGCCATCGGTGAGGGTAATGTTGTGCATCGGGCAATTCTTCACACATGCGCCACAATGGGTGCAGGCATCAGTATCGACCACAAATTTCTTGTCGCTCATAGCGTTTTTCAGAAACCATGGGCGAATCACCTTGCTTTTTACCCATGCAAATCGCCCTGTCACCACATCTACCACCGCTTTTCGCGCGGCAATGTCTTGTGCCACTTGTGCCACTCGAGCAGGGGCGGCTTTAAGTTTAGCGGTTCTCACAGCATCGGAGTCCACATCAAATCCTTTCATGTTGATGTAGTTGTTGGGCATTTGCACCGAGTGGGCGCTTAGGAGCGTGAAGCCACGGCGTGACAACGCCTTTTCCATGATAGGCACCGATAGTCCAATGTCGTCGCCACAGGTGGTGACCATAAAGCAACTGCTCGGTGTGCCACTGATTTGCATCTTTTCCACAAACACTGTTACCACAGGAGGCGGTCCCCAAGAGTAGGTGGGAAACACAAAGCCAAGGCGTTCGCCATCGTGAAGCGTGAAGTGTATGTCGTCGCCGGCAGTCAGTGCCTCAGCCACACTCACCATACGCTCGCCCAGTGCCGAAGCCAGTTGCTCCGCCACCCATTCGCTATTCCCCGTACCTGAAAACCAAATAATCATATATCCTAACTTCTTAACTTTTTCCCATCTGCAGTCAGTTCAAAAAGCAATCGTCTTAACTTCTTAACTTCTTTAACTTCTTAACTTCTTCCCATCTGCAGTCAGTTCAAAAAGCAATCGTCTTAACTCCTTAACTTCTTTAACTTCTTAACTTCTTCTCCAACATGCCGAAGGCATGTCCCTACGTTATGATGCGTTACTGCGTTGTGCGTTATTGCTTGATGGTCACTTGCGTTGCGCCGAAGCCGTATTCTTGGAATGAGGCATCTTGCACAGCGCAGCGTGGCCATTTGCGCTTCAGTTCGTCGAGCAACGCTCTGCGCAACACGCCTTCACCCTTACCGTGGATAAACACGATTTTCTGCCCCAACTTCTTCTTGTTGGCCTCCATCACTTCGCGGAATTTGTCGAGTTGCACATTCAGCATGTCGGTATTCGACAGACCGCTCAAATTGTCGAGAAGTTCGGCAATGTGCAAGTCCTGCACGATGATGTCGTCTTTTTTCTTGTGGTGATGCTCCACGCGTCGGGCTTGTGGACGGTCGGCGTGGCGTTTTTCCTTCATGGCACGCTCCAGCGCGCTGCTGTCGATAACCATTTGCTTGGCAGGCAAATCGTTGCGAGTGATGTCGATTGAAATCACCGACTCGTCGAAATATTCGCTTTGGTGGAAACTGTGCAACTTGTAGAACTTCGTCAAATCCAGTTTTTGCTGCACAAGGGCAGGATTTTTCAACTTGAAGCCCTTGTCTTGCTTGAACGCGATGTATTGGATAGCCACATGCTCAAGGTCGTTGAGGTCGGCGTGGCCAAACTCGTCGAGGTCAACCTGCATGTTTGGCTCCACCAGTCCGGTGTAGCGAGTGTGCCAAGTGTTTTCGTCGTCGCGTCGGGTCATATATGCCACATTCAGGAAGTAATTGCTGTCGTTCACCAGAATTGCGTAGAATGTGGTGGTGTTGAGGTGCTTGATTTCCTTTGGTTCAAAAGCGAGCACGATGTTGAGCACCTCGCCTTCCTCGGTCTCAACCACTGGTTGTGGCTTCACCGTGGTGGCTTCTTTCACCTTTGGCGCTGGTTTGTCGGGCTCCACGAGTTTGCTCTTGAAGGTGAGCGGGCGTTCGTAAGCACTGGCTTTAGTGCCGCCTTGCCCCACTACCACCACTTCGCGAGCCTGGGCAGGGCGTTCAAACCCATCTTCATCTTCCACATACACGATAGGGCCTTCCACCCTTACCACGCGTCCGCCTCCCACATCATTCAGGAAGCGCACAATATCGTCAACTTTCACCATAATTTTCTAAGTCATTAAGTTTTTTTTCATCACAAAGTTACAAAATAATCTATAAACCCCAATCGGTGATTAGCAAATTACCGATTGGGGTTGAAATACCTTTGTGGGAATGGGGAATTATTTCACAGTGATGGGCAGGGAGGCACGGATGCCAGTGCTTTTGTCTCTCACGGAGAGGGTGGCCTTGCCTGGGGCTGTCGAGGCTTGAACCACCACCACGAGTTGACCGTGAAATAGTTTCATCGTGGGCTCGGTGAACACTTCGAGCGAGGTGGCATCGCCATTGCAAACGGAGTTGAATGTGGCGGCACCAGTCACCTTAAATTCGAGCGAGTGATCGGCATCGGGGCAGAGTGTGCCGTTTTTGTCGGTTAGGCTCACGGTGATGAATGCGAGGTCGCTACCGTCGGCGGCGATGGTGCTGCGGTCGGCTGTGAGTTGAAGTTTGGCAGGCTTACCAGCGGTTTTCACCGTCTTTTCGCCAGCCTTATTGCCTTGCTCATCATATACCACCACTTTAATTTCGCCCTTTTCGTATTTCACATTTTCCCAGCGCAGACGGTAGCGGTCGAGGCGGCTGTCTTTGTTTTTGGTGATGCGGCCTTGACTCTTGCCGTTTACAAACAGTTCAGCCGATGGGTAGTCGGTGTAGCAATACACTGGAGTGACTTGCCCCTCGCGTCCTGTCCAAGTCCAGTGGGGAAGCAGGTGAATGGTGTGCTCATTCTTGTTCCAATGGCTGCGGTAGAGGAAGAAGCGGTCCTTGGGAAGCCCGGCAAGGTCCACGATACCGAAGTAACTGCTGCGACTTGGCCAATACTTGTCGTATGGCGTAGGTTCGCCGAGGTAGTCGAAACCCGTCCACACAAATTCGCCAGTCACCCAGTTGTAGTCGTCTTGCATTTTCCAGTCGTCGTCGGGCAGATTGCTCCACCAGCAGTGTTCCACATCGTAGCCGCTGCACTGTCCGTTGGGGTGCTCTTTGTTGGGTGCTACGGTGTCGGGGAAGAAGTATTCGCCACGGCTGCTCACGGTTGAGGCGGTCTCGGAGCCAAGCAAGAAACCTTGTGGCAGGCGTTTCATCATTTCCTCGTATTTATGCACGCGGTAGTTGTAGCCAGGCACATCAGCCACTTGCGCAAATCCTGCCCACATGGTGCCGTCGGGTTGGTCCATGCCGCAAGTCACTTGGCGGCTGGGGTCAAGACGGTGGCAAAGTGCGGTCAGATGCTTGTAGCGTTCCACACCTTCTGGTTTCCATTGTTCGGGAATTTCGTTGCCCACGCTCCACATAATGATGCTGGGGTGGTTGCGGTGGTTCAAAATCAGGTTGGTGATGTCTTTTTGCCACCATTCGTCCCACAGTTTGCCGTAGCCGTTTCTCACCTTCGGTTCTTTCCAACCGTCGAAACTCTCTGCCATCACCATCATACCCATGCTGTCGCACACTTCCATTTGCATGGTCGATGGCATGTTGTGGCTGGTGCGAATAGCATCGGCACCCATATCCTTCATGATACGGATTTGGCGAATGATGGCGGCTTTGTTCACGGCTGCGCCAAGCGGACCGAGGTCGTGGTGCAGACACACGCCTTTGATTTTGCGTGTCACGCCATTGAGTTGAAAACCGCCTTCGGCACTGAATTTCACGGTGCGAACGCCCAATTTCTGATGTTGCACATCGAGCGTTTTGCCATCGGCTACGAGCGAAAGTTTCACATCGTAGAGGTATGGCGTTTCGGGCGACCAAAGTTGTGGGTCGGCAATGCTTACTTGCGTATGGAAGCCGCCCATGCCGTCGGCTGGCGATGAGGCATTAGCCACCACCTTGCCGCCTTTGTCGGTAACGGTCACCTTCAGCATTGCATCGGCAGGAATGTCCTTGCCCTCGTGGCGAATGTCGATGAGCGCGCGGCCGCCGTCGATGCTGAGCGTCTGCATTTGAAGTCCCCACAAATCGAGCCTACTTTTATTGGCGTGAGTAATCAGCGTCACAGGGCGATAGATGCCGCCACCAGGGTACCAGCGGTTGCTTTCCTCCTCGTTTTCAAGTGCCACTTCTATCAAGTTGTCGCCTGTGTGAATGTAGGGGGTGATGTCCACACGGAAAGCGTTGTAGCCGTATGCCCAATGTCCGGCTTTTTTGCCGTTCACGCTCACTTCGGGAGCCGCCATTGCACCGTCGAACTTCAGTTCGGCGTAGGCGGTGCCCTCGGCTATGTGGACGGTGGTTTTGTAGAATCCTTTTCCAATCCATGGGAGCGATCCGGAGCGGCCAGAGTGCTCGGTGGGCTTGTCTTCGCCATTTTCCTTGATGGCAACCACCTGTAAATCCCATTTCTTGTCAAACGGACCGCTGATTGCCCAGTCGTGTGGCACGGTCACCGCTTTCCACTCTGCACCGGTTTGGGAAAATTGCCATTTACTGATATTGGTCTCTTGATGCGCCTGTGCAGAGGCAGCGAAAACCCCAGCAAGCGCAATAATCGTAGCAAATAATTTCATATTTTAGTTTTGTTATGTATTTCGTAGGCTGCAAAGATAATGATTTTATGGCTAACAATATTGATTTTTATGGGTTTGCAATATATTTTGAGCGAAATTTTATTATCTTTGCTCTTACGATAACATTTTGATAGCAATGAAGAAAGCAGGACTACTACTACTGATGCTTGCCGCTGTGTGCTTTCAAGGTTTGGCGCAGACGGCTAAAATAAAGAGTTGCTCTATCGCTCCTGACAACGATGATGATATGCTGAACGTGAAGGTGTCGTTCGACATTTCGGGTTGCCAAGGTGAGGAGGGCAGAGTGAATGTGTATTTCTACAACAATGCCACCGGAAAGGCGTTGAAGTGCTACGATCACACTTACAACACCACCGACAACTGCGTGGCGACATGGGCAACGATTACTCCTAAATATCAGTCCACCTCCTACAGCGATTTGGAAATCAAGATTCCGGCAAGTGAGTTGCACCTTGCCGATGGAGCGTATAACCTGTATTACAACGTGGCGATAAAGTGCGGTGGAAAATGGCTTGTGGTGAATGATGACAAATATGTGTTCGACCTCACCTTATGGCAAGGCAAAGCAACCAAACTTGCCGTTCACAACGCCGACCGCTCGAAGTTGGTTTACACCTATGGGAAATGTGTGGTTTGCTTGACATGGAATGGCAGATGCAATGTGTGCATGGGCACAGGCAGAATCTACAACACCAACAACCCATGTCCAACTTGTGGAGGAACAGGATTGTGCCATTTCTGCCATGGCAGAGGCGGATTATTCACATCATCCACCATTTCAGCCCCAACGAAGCGTAGCAATAGTGGCGGAAATTCGGGTGGCTACTCACGCGGCTACACTGGCGGATATTCGGGTGGATATGTAGGCGGAGGCACTTCGTCGGGCAGCACCACAAGCAAAACCAGACGCACATGCCCGGGCTGCAACGGCACAGGTAAAGGCGCAGATGAAATAGTGTGGACACCAAACTACACAGGCACCGAAAGCCTACAATATTGCAGCCAATGCGGCCGCACCACATCACCCCACTCACACCGCCGCGCCATGTGCCGCGTCTGCTACGGCAAAGGCTACATCAACTAAATCCCCAGTTTTTTCCAGCACCTTCGCCATCGCATATATTTTTCTGTTTTTTGGGGTTTTATTTTAGGATTAGGTTGATGAGGGCGGTGGTGTCGGAGACGTTGATTTGGCCGTCGGCGGTGAGGTCGCAAGCGGCGGTGGGGAAGATGGCGGTGCCGAGGATGTGGTTGATGAGCGAGGTGACGTCGGTCACGTTGAGTTGTCCGTCGGAATTTACATCACCGATGATGAGGCGGTGGCTTTGCTCCTGAATGTTGTGGAGCGGACAGGCGATATATCCGCCGTTTTCGTCAACCTGCGTGAGCACCACCATCTTGTAGGTGAAGCCGTCGGTGAGCGATGGCATTTCACCCTCAAAATGCGAAAAATCCACTTTTGCCTCACCTTGCCACCTCTCAATGCCCAACAGCGGCGCATACGGAGGCATCATCAGCGTGGCGTGTTCCTCATCCCACATGGCGTATTGCAGCGTATCGACCTCCATTGCCTTTGGTTTTACGAAATAATGGCCATTTTGCGTGCCGTGATAGTTGGCAGGAGTGATGGTTGGCACGATTGGTTTTGAGAGTTGTTCCACCGACATGGGTCGCTCGGCTACCGTCATGCGAGGGTTACGCCTGTCGGTCAATACGCCCTTCACGCCATAGAGCCACGCGCCATCAAATCGCTTTCGCTCCATTTCCGACAACGGACGGGGCAAATCAATCGCCATCCAATTCAGTAAACTGGTGTTGAACGATTCGCCATCGGAGCGAGTGTAGAGCGTCTGCCCATCGGTTGAAACCCGAAGCACACGCAAAATCTTATCGGTGATATTGTAACTTTTTCCCACGGCATATTTGTCCGACGACAAAATCACCTTCAATGGCAATTTCACTTCGGGAAAACCGCCGAGAGCGTTGACCTTTCCGCCACCGAATCGCTCGGAATTGCGCTCCACAAAACTATCGGTAATGGCCGTAGAGGTGAGCATCTGCTTGATTTCGGCAACCGACAACCGAGGATTGGCTTGCAACCATAGCGCCACGATGCCTGCCACCGTGGGTGCCGACATCGAAGTTCCTGTGTTCGGTCCCCAGTAATTGGTTTTACCAGTGGTGGCGTTGGGCGACGAGAACGAAAGGCGTTGTGGCAAAGCGTTGTAGTAGTCGGAGTTATAGGTGTTGAGCGCCGAAATCACCATGTGGCCCGGTGCCGTAATCATAGGGTGAACGGTGCCAGCCTCGTCGGTGCCGAAAGATGATGTTTGGTAAATATCGCCCACCACGGCTTGCTTCGCAGTGTATGTGCCGCCAGAGAGTATCGGCACCGAATTGCGCGCAATGTAGTTACCCACCGAAATGCAGCCTCGCGCCGTGGCATTGTCGTTGATACAGCCATTCTGAGTGCCGCTCACAAACGCCTGGCCATCGGCAGTGGTGAATGCGCTGAACGTGCTGCCCCACAGCCAACTGGTATGCCCTGCCCCATTCTGATTATAGAATTGAACACCGAGCAAATAATGCTTTCCACCGTCACGCTTCTTCAACTCCACAGAAGCGCGAATATTGAAATGACCGTTCAGCCCCACAGATGTAAGGATATTGATTTCGCCCTGCGCAAACTGGTTAAGTCGCATACTGAAGTCGGTGTCATGCTCAAAGTCAATACCAGCCACCAAACGCCTGTCAGTCTGAATGACAGGGGTGGAATAAACAATCTTTTTCGATGCCGGATCAATCAGCAAAAGTTTCACGCCCACAGCATCTGCCGTTTTGCTCCATGTGTCAATCACCACGCCACCAATCACGCTATCCACTGCATTGGGCAAAGTGGACCCAACCGGTTCTGCAGTTCCTTGCGCCACCTTCAGCACATGGTTAAACCCTGCCAAATTACCCACCGACACGCATACCACAGCACCCTCATCGGCAATGGTGCTGATGGCTTGACAATAGGCACTTGTGCCGTCGTGCGGTCCGCCCTGAAAACCGAGACTGGTGGAAATCACACACGGAAGATTCACGCTTTTCGCATATTCAAGAATGTAGCGGGCGCAGTTGGCGATTGCCACCTGATTGGTGGAGTAGGAATAACCCAGCGCACACACCACAATATCGGCTTGTGGAGCCATGCCACCATACTGCCCCACCCTTGTGCCAGCGGCTATGCCCAAGCAGTGCGTGCCGTGGCTGTAATTCGTCAAATCTGAGGTAAGATGTGGCACATCGGCGGCGGTGAACTCCGACCCTGGCAGCGTGTCGCCGTCAATCACCACCAGTTTTCCAGCCCTATTGCCCGGCATATACACTCGCTTGATGCGCGTGTTTCCGTCGGCATCTTGAAACGCTTTGTGATTAAAATCAAACCCTGAATCAATGATGCCAACCACCACCCCCTTGCCTGTGTAGTCGGTCGGGAGTCCGTAGTGCGTGCCATCGGCGGCGATTGCCACATCGGTGGTGGGAATGGTGACATCGGTATTCGCCTCGCCCTGCTCACTCACCGCAATCTGCCTCACCATAGGCAGTGCCGCCACTTCCGAAATCATCGACAAGGGCACTTGCGCCGTGATCATATCGCCAAAGCGAGCGTTCACTTTCACACCCAGAGCCTTCAGTGGCTGGCAGTCGGTATCGGAAAGGCTGATAAACGCATCAATCAGCGGATTTTGCTCCGCCTTGGCTTTGCTGTGCGACGACTTATTGTGATGCAAAAGCAGCTGTTTTGTAGATACGGCATACTTTTCGGCAGCCATTACAGCCACCGAAAAAGCAAGCACCATTATCGTTAAAACAAGCCGTTTTTTCATAGGTCAAAAAACACCGCTACATGCCGAGGGCGATTCCAATCAGCAACGACACATCGGTAACGTCGATCACGCCATCGCCATTGATGTCGGCACGGTCAACTCGAAGATTTGCCGAGGATTTGTCCAACACGCCATTGATAAGTATCGAGGTGTCGGTAACATCTACCAACCCATCATTGTTCATATCGCCAACGAGCGGTTTCTTTCCGCCCAGTTCACGAACCACTTCGAGCAAATACACCTTGTTCAAACCATCGGCGGCCACCGTGTTGAGCGTAACAATATCGTAAACGAAATCATCTTGCAACTCCACGGTGTCAACCTCCAAGCGCGACATATCCACCTTGAATTTCCCATCAAATTGAGGCATTCCCCACTCCGAGGCTTTCAATGGTGCAGAGAAGGTGCTAAAGAAAGCGTCCCATTGCACGCATCGCACTGTGTCGATTTCCATTGCCGCTGGCTTGGCGAAGAAGTAGTTCTTATCGCCCACCGCTTGCGAGCCGAGGAAGTTGGCTGCGATATAACTGTTGACATACGCTATGGTATCTTTTTCGCCCACCGCTGGCACAGCCACCGCCCTCAGTTCTGCCCCTGCCTTGCTCGTGAGTTCGGCATCGAAGCCCTGAATGTGGCGACCGGGGAAGTCAGCCATTTGCGCGCTGTCGAGCGGTTGAGGAAGCGTGATAGCCACCCAGTTGTGCTGTGCATATTTGTCGCTGCCCAAATAGTCGGTTTGCCCATCAGCAGGCACTGTGGCATTCACACCATTCGCCGCATCTTTGGCGTAAATCGTGAGCGAATCGGTGCTGATGTGCATCACCGTAAGGTCGTCGGCCTTCACTGAATATGTGGCGTTTTCTTTCATTCGGTCAACCGATAGCATCGAAGCCAGCGAATATGATGGTTTTTGTTCGCCAAGCACCTTGCTCACATAGCCGAAAGTTTCGTTATCGTTCACGCGGGTTTGCACCAGCAAATCGTAAACATATCCGTCCTTCAAATCGTTCTTATCGCCTTCGGTAAGCATAAACACCGGTTTCATTGCACCCTCAAACTGCGGCACACCGAAATCGGCTGCCACGAATGGCATTTCGAAGCGGTCGGCAGCCTTGTTCCACATAGCGCAGCGAACGGTGTCGATTTCCATAGGTTTCGGACGCACCAAGAAATAATTCACAGAATCCACCTTCTGCGAGCCGAGGAAGTTGGCTGGCAGGAATGTATTCATTTTTGCGTTCTCATTCTTCTCGCCAAACGTCAATATATCGTAAACCTCCATTTCGGGACTCTGCTTTGAGATGAGCATCGCATTCATATTGATGATGTAGCGGCCACGAATATCGTCAGCCTTTTCCGCATCAATGGCATCGGGCATATAGATAGCCACCCAGTTGCTCTGGTCGTAATTGCCATCTTGATAATCCACTTGAGTGGAATCGGGCACATCGGGGGTGGCGTATTGGTTGTCGTCTTTTGCGTAAATCGTGAAATAGTCGTCGGAGAATCCCATCACCGTGAGTGTGTTGTCGGCGATTGGATAAGCATATCCCAATGGAATAGTTGGGCTTTTCAGCATCTTCGCAAGCGTGAACTCGGTAGGCTTAACGCTCAAAATCTCCAAAGGATAGCATTTTGAGGCATTGACATCGGTCAACACCACCATTTCACACACGTCACCATCTTTGATTATGGGTCGTGTGGTGGTGAGTTTTGAGTAATCGGGCTTGAAACCGCCGTTGAAGTTCTTGAAACCGTATTCATCAGCAAAATAAGGCATGATGAACTCCCTTTTCGTCTGGCACCACATGGCGCAACGAACGGTGTCGATTTCCATTGGTTTCGGACGCACAAAGAAATAATCGACGGAATCCACCTTCTGCGAGCCGAGGAAGTTGGCTGGGATAAACGAGTTGAGCACAGCCGTGGTATCTTTCTCGCCTGCCACCGGATTGATTTCGCAATCGATTGTGGGGTTAGCGATGCTGCGAATCACGCCTTTCACGCCTGTGAGTTGACGCCCTATGTAGGCTGCGCATTGCGCACTGTCGAGCGGTTCGGGCAAATTCAGCACCACCCAGTTGCTCTGGTCGTAGGTGCCTTTGAGCACATCGGTTTGCTGCTCGGTTGGGGTGTCGGGGGTAGCATACTGCCCATAGTCTTTCGCATACATTTGCTTTGCACCCACTGCCACATACATCACCACCAAACTGCTGTCCTCCAATTCGCAGTTCATCCCCTCTTTGAAGTGAGCGTCGTTCACCACCTGTGAAAGTATGAACTGGGTCACTCGCTCATTCCAAGCCTGAAGAGGATACACCAGCAGCGAACTATCGGCAGCCACCGTGGTGAGTGCAATCATATCGTAAACATAATTGTCGTTGAGTTTCACGCTGTCGGTTTCATAGAGCGAAGTATCGACTTTCGCCACGCCCTTGAATGCCAACATGCCGTATTTTTCGGGGTTGAACGGCATTTCTATCGTCTTATTGAAACCATTCCACATCACGCTGCGAATGGTGTCGATTTCCATAGGCTTCGGACGCATCAAAAAGTAACTGACCGAATCCACCATCTGCGAACCCTGAAGATTGGCTGGGATAAACGAGTTCAGTGCCACCGTGGTATCGGTTTCTGCCATTTGAGGCATATCAATCAACTTAAACGACATATTCACCTTATTTTCAAGCACACCACGGAACGATTTCACGAATTTTCCTTTATACTGTGCTTTTTGCGCATCGTCGAGTGCCTGAGGCAGATGGAGCGCAAGCCAGTTGCTCTGGTCGTAGTCGCCCTTTTGGTAAACGGTCTGCTCGGTTGTGGGCTTTTCGGGAGTGGCATAACCGCCATCGTCTTTCACATAGAGGGTGGAGCCATTGCTCGAAACGTACATCACACGAAGCGACGAGTCGTTCACCACATAACTATATCCCGACTTAAACGATGGTGTGGCAATAATTTCAGCAATGGTGTGTTCGCTCACTTTTTCCTTCAATATTTCAAGCGGACAAACCACGAGTTCGCCAGCCGCACCATATTTGGTCATCGCCACAATATCGTAGTGCGAATTTACGGCAAGCACATCGGCTGGACTTTCCGAGTAAGAGAAATCCACGCTTGCGCTGCCTTGGAAAGCAGGAGTGGAGCCTTCGGGCATTTCAAGTTGCGACTTCGTGGCATTCCAGTATGCGCCACGAATGGTGTCAACCTCCATTGGCTTGGGGCGAACGAAGAAATAGTCTTGCGAATCCACGGTCTGCGAGCCATGGAAATTGGCAGGAATGAATGTGTTGAGCACCTGTGGTGTAGGGGTGTCCATCACAGCCACAGGCATCTTATCGGCTTCAAATTCCAGATTTTTCTTGCTTTTCAACACACCGCCCACATTTTTCAGTCTTCTGCCCACGAAGTTGGTTTTTTGGAGCGAGTCCAAAGGCTGTGGCAAGTGAATCAACACCCAGTTGCTTTGGTCGTAAGCCACAGAATCGGGCATCAGGTGCTGCGATTTGATATAGTCGATTTGTCCCTCACCCATCACATCTTGGCGAGCATAGCGTGTGGAGTCTTTCGCATAGATGGTGCGACCGTCAGCCGACACGCGCGCACAGGTGAGCGAGCTGTCGCAAATGCTGTAATAGTGATCCACATCTAAGCGTGAGTTGCTTATCACATCGGTAAGGCGATACTGAAATTCGGGGAAGCCGCCCAGCGCATTTATCTTGCCGGCGCCAAACTGCAACGGTGCTTTACGCACATCGTCGTCAACATACGCACTCTTTCTGATAATCTCTTTCACATCGTCGACTTTCAGTTGAGGATTGGCTTGCAGCCACAATGCCACGATACCTGCCACGGTGGGCGTTGACATCGATGTGCCCGACATCGACCCCCAGTAGTCGGTTCTGCCTGTGGTGGGGTTTTCCTTGCTGTAGGCGGTATTGGTGGAAGGCTTTGCCAAATAATTATAGCCATTGTAGGCACTAACCACAAAGTAGCCCGGAGCAGCCACAAATGGATATGACTCGCCATTTGGAGCGATGCCATAACTCGACTGAACATAAATCGATCCTTCGGGATAAATTGAATTATACATTTCCTTGCCACTTAGCGACATGTAGCGATTGCGACCCACATAATTGCCCACCGAAATGGTGTTTTTGCCAGTCACATTATCATTCATGCTGCACGAATCTGAGCCATTCACAAATTTATAGTCGCCCACTTGGGGGTGCCATGAGTAAGCATTTTCTGAAGTAACCCAAGAGTCAAACTCCACTCCGTCGGCACCATAGAACTGCACAGCCATCTTGTAGGCTTTCACATCGGAGCGCAAAGGCTTGAGGCTCACTTCGCTATAGGTTTCGATATGCCCATTGCTCTCGGTGGTCACCCACACGCCAATCTTACCCGAAAAATACTGCGACAAAAATGCGTTGTAGCCACGCTTCGACTCCATACCCGGACCAATGTAATGATAGGTGTAAGCCTTCATGATGCCAGTTTCGTAGAAAATAGAGTTGTCGTCGGGGTCAATCAACAGGTATTTGATACCCACAGCCGAACGACTGCGGCTCCATGTGTCGATAGCAAAATTGGCTGTATATCCAGCCTGCGTGCCAGTCACATACGAACCAATATTGGGGTTGGTGGCTGTGTTCATTCCTGAGAACTTATGGTGAATATAGCGACGGTAGCTGCCCAAATTGCCCGCAGAGAGGCAAATCACGGCATCGCTCTTTCCCATTTCCTCATAAATTTTGCAAAGTTTGCTTGTGCCATCGTGAGGACCTTGTTTCGTACCCAAACTGATGCTGATCACACATGGTTTGCCCACACGCTTGGCATATTGGGTGATGTATTTCAAACTGTTGGCTATATTCACATCGTTTTTCTTGCCACCCAAGGCACACATCACAATGTCGGCACCAGGAGCCATACCCGAATATTGTCCGCAGTGTGAACCTGCACCAATAAATGCCGTGTGGCTGCCGTGTGCGCTCGATGCCAAATCCGTGGTGAGGCTGGCAATGCGAGTGGAATCAAATTCCGAGCCGGGAAGCACAGTGCCGTCAATCGTCACTTTCGTGCCACTGTTGTCGGCTGGCATATACACACACTTGATGCGAGTGTTGCCCAGTGAGTCCTGAAAAGCGGCGTGATTAAAGTCGATACCCGAATCAATGATGCCAAACACCACGCCTTTACCATCGTAATTTGCTGGCAAACCATGCTGAAGTCCTTCCGCCACATAATTCACCGAGGTGACGGAGCGTGTGGTATCGACATTGCTCTCCATCATTTCCGCAATCGACACTTGCTCCACCTCGTCGAGGGCGGCGATGGCCTGAAGTTTAGCCACTGGCACCTGTGCCGTCACCAAGCCCGTGAAGCGAGCGCCAATCACGCCACCGAGTGCGGTGATGCGACTGGTGTTTTGCGAGTCGTGAAGCGTGATGAAAACATCCACCATCTCCTGCCCTCGCACTTGCGAGATGGCGGCATGGCGTTTTGCCTCGGTGGGGAAAGCGGAGCGATTATCTAAGAATGCCTGTGTAGCGACCGACATTTTCTCGTAGGCACCTGCCGTAAAAATGCCTAACAGGCAAAATATGGTTGCGAAATATTTTTTGAAATTCATATCTCTAATATTAGTTTTGTTAATTAGGACATACTATATCATACAAAGATACGAGATTTTTTCCAAAAAAAGGAGCCACCTCCCCACATTTCTCGCATTAAGAAATTTGGGGAGGTGGCTATGGAGGATTGTAAAATGTCTAAAAAGAAAAATGGCGTGCTATCGCACTTGTTTGCCGACTGATCGGCTGCCGTCGGTGTAGGTGGTAATCACCACATTTGCTCCGTGGAATGGTTTGCTTGAACGAATGCCTGTCACGCTCACATATTCCACATTTGCCACCTGCTTGCCAGCATGGGTGTCGGTAATGCCGTTGGTAATCACATTGTCCCGGATTGCGCCTTCGCATTGCCATTCTTGCAGAGGATAAACCATATAGCGAGTGCCCACATCCTGATTCGATGCAGCACGCCGATGGGCAGAGTTTCTCTCGTCACCCTCGTCAACGGTAATCAAACCAATGAAGCTATACACTTCGCCATCTACCAACTCAGGAACTTGACCTTCGTATTTCGAGAAATCGGCATAGAATGTTCCGGTCAGCCCTTCCTTATTGATTGGTCCCACACTCATAGGCACCTTAAAGCAGCCTTCTGCCTCTATCCACATTGCCCAATGCACACCGGCAATCTCGTTTGGCTTTGGTTTCACGAAGAAATAGGTGTAGTAGGAGCCGTCGGGTTTTGTATTTACGCCATTTTGAGTGCCAAGGAAGTTGGCGGCGATATAGGTGTTGCATTCGAATGTGGCTTCACCAGCTCCCGTTGGCACCGATGAGGTGGTGATGGCGGGATTGTCAACATCAGCCATTGTGCCTGCCACGCCACCGAGGGTGCGACCCACGATTTCGGCTTGCAGGTCTTCGCTGATAGGTTCTGGCAATTCCACCAAAATCCAGTTGCTCTGATCCCATTTGCGACCTCGCATAAATGATGTGCGGTCCATCACGAAATCGATTTCGCCATCGCCCAACACATCTTTATCGGCATATCCGTTGTTGTCTTTCGTGACGATGGTGCGTCCGTCGCCCAGCACGCCCACACATGCGAGAGCACCGTCGGCAATGGCTACAGGTGTGCCCACTTTTGCATCTTTTAGGAAGCCTGCCAGGTCGTTCACTTGTTGGTAGATTGGCTTGGTGGTCACCTTCTTTGCATCGGTCCACAGCGATGATGTGCCGTCGTTGTAATGGGCTTGAATCTTGTATTTATATTCCGTGTCGGCTTTCAATCCGGTCACCTCATACGAGTTGCCCACGATATTCTTTATCAGCTGATACGATTCGTTGGTGCTTTCTTCGAGGCTTTGGTCGTCGGAATTGGTGTAGAATGTCACGTCGCCAGCGTAAATTGCGATAGAATCAATGGCTGGCAAATCCTTTGGCACAAGCACGATGGTTTCTTCCACCGAGTCGCAGTCGAGCACATACACATAATTCTTGCCTGTGCTGGTCATTGTCTTGGTTTTCGATTCTTTACTGGTCTTAACCGTGAGTGTGGCAGCCGTGTATTCTTCCTCGTTCAACGATTGCCCATGCACCACCACCGATATTTTTTTTGCTCCGAGCGTTGGCATTGGAGTGGTGGTGACTGGTCCGAACGGAACGATGTGGCCGTCCCAGATAAACAGTGCCTTGGTCACAGTCCACCCCTCTGGCAGGAATTGGGAGTACTTCTTCAAGCAGTCAATCAGTTCACCTTTATAATTGGCTTGAGTTTTCAATGCCGTGAAATCGTAAGAGTTCACATGCTTAGGGCTGATGTCGGAAGTCAGTCGCAACGAGTAGTTTTTAATGCCCACAGGCAATGTGCGGTCGGTCCATTCCACCTTGAATCCAGATTCGGTGATGGTGGAAGCGTCCACATCTTTCAGTTCGGGCAGATATGCCTTCACCACGCCCCTACCCTTGAGCGGAATCTCTACGGTTCTGCGCTGTGGGTTGGTGATGGTGAGCACTGCATTCAGGTCGCAGAACTGGTGTGGGGAGAATGTCACATCCACACTCACGCCGCCATTCACCTCATCGGCGCTAAGCGTGTTGGTGCTCAATTTAAAATGCGCATCATCGCCCGAAATGCTCAGCGTGGTGACGCTGGTGATGTTTTCGCCATTTAGCGTGATAGTTTGGGTGGATTCCTCATCGTAATACACATTACCGAAATCCAGTTTCTTTGCGTCGATGGCAAGTTTCGCACCGCTCTTGTCGCAAAAGCGCAATGTGGCAGATCCATCGTCGTTGAGGTAAATGTCGGTAATGGGCTTGCCCAAGAATCCTCGATTTCCCGATGGATTGTTTTCGATATTCGCTCCAAGGTTGAGAGTTGCCGCTGGATTGGTGTCGTCGGTGAATTCGTGATATTCCTTGCCGAAGAGGTCGGCATTTTCAGTGGTGCGCGATGCCACGTTGTCGGCTGGCATAATGGTCATCAGCTTCACTGGATAATTGTTGACGGAATTCTCTTTCCATCGTGCCGGCACATACGTCACATGCGTAATCATCACGCCCTCGTCGCTGATATACGAGTCCCAACCTTGTCGGCGGCGGTTCTCTATCACATAATACTCGTTGGCATTAAGTGGACTCTCCACTTTCATTGCCCAGTCGGAAGTGATGGTCTTGCCGTTGAACACTGGCAGGCGGTATTCTGTGTCGGGCTGCGGTGTAACGAGTTCAATCCAACCGAAGAACGATTTTTCGTAAGCATTGTAGCCCACAGGAGTGTTGCCGTTATTGTTGTAGCAGCCATAGTCCATCAGGCTCCATGTGCCCATACCGTATTCGGCACCGTAAGTGGTCATATAGAAGTCGGGCAAACCGAGGCAGTGAGAGAATTCGTGGCAGAATGTGCCTATGCCGTCGAGCACGGTGTTGGTGTCGAAACGCCCCTGCACCTCATTGAATACGGCAAACTTATTCACTGTGATGCCGTCGTAGTCCTTCATACCGGGACCATCGCCCATGGCTGCCGCATCTGCCAAAGTCCATTGGCAAGGCCAAATAGCATTGGGCACTGTGGCAGCAGCTTGCGCTTCGCCAACGCCGGCAAACACCACCATCACCACATCGCAAATGCCATCGCCATTGTTATCGTAGTTTGCCCAATTAATGTCGGAGTTTTGTTTCGCCAAATCGCACGCCTCAGCCACCATCTTTGCCACGCCCTTGTCAGAACCGTTGAGATTGTTGCCGCCATACGCTTCACGGTTTTCGCTCAACTCATACACGCCAAACACATCAAACTGTGGTTCAAACTTGCCGTTCGACTGGTCGATAAAATATTGTCGGGCACTGTTGGCTCCTTGGTTGTAGTGATTGCTGAATGCGTCAATGGGGTTGCTCACCTTCTTGTCGGCAAACTCCACCACAATGATTGGCACCCTCACCTTGCCCACGTTCGGCACTTGGCTTGCCTGAATGGCTTGCTCCACATGCGCCACAATCTTTTGACTCATCACCGTGGTTTGCACATCGAAAAAGCGAATGTTCTCGCCCATTTCTTCGACAAGTCTTTGCTCGTCGAGCGAACGCTCATGCTTGTTGTGAGCGATGATTTGAGTAGGGCCTTCGAGGGTGTAGTAGCAGTAATCACCCGTCTCATTACGCACCACAATCAACCCGTCGTCGGTAGCAAGCGAGTGGAAAAATTCATCGCCCAATGCTTGAATTAGAAGCGTGGTGCCATCACTTTGAATACTTGTTAGGAAACCTTTTTGGGCAGGAATAGCCCAAATCCTTGATGTTGAGGATATAAGAAAAGCGAGTAGTATGAAAACAGTTTTTCTCATCTTTTTAGGAGTTAGGGAGGGATTCACTCATCATACGGGGCAAAATTAACAAAAACTTACTGATAATCAAAAAAAACGCACAAATTTCACTCCTTTTCAGCACTTTTGTCCTCGAAATCACCAATTCCCAACCCCAAAAACAAGAAAAGCCTTCCACCCACCCCTCGATAATGGCTAAATAGTTCACCATAAGATAATTTATCGCTCCACCAATAAAGCCACACACAATAATCCAGAGAAAATTTCCGTTATTAATGCAAACTGAAAAAAGATGAGAATTGGCATTATTGGAGCTGGCGTTATCGCCAACAAAGTGGCAAGCATACTCAGTGAGCGATGGCAAACGATGCTCTACGCCGTCGCCTCGCGCGACATTTCGCGTGCCCAAGCATTTGCCTCACGGCACGGTATGCCGAAAGCCTATGGCAGCTACGAGGAACTGGTGAACGACCCCGACATCGACATCGTGTATGTGGCTACTCCACACTCGCACCACTACGCCCACGCACGCCTTGCCCTATCTCACGGCAAACATGTGATTTGCGAAAAGTCGTTCACCGCCAATGCCAAGGAGGCGAAAGCCCTCGTCGATATGGCGCAAGCCCACGGTCTTTTTCTGATGGAGGCACTCTGCACTCGGTTTATGCCCATCACTCGAAAAATTGAAGAAGTGGTGAAAAGCGGCATCGTGGGGCAGCCTCGCCTGCTGAATGCCAGCCTGTGCTGGAATATGCCCGACATCGAGCGCATCAAGCGTGCCGACCTTTGCGGTGGCGCATTGCTCGACTTGGGTGTGTATTGCCTGAATTTTGCCGATATGTGTATGGGTGGCGACATCGTGAGCATCAACTCCTGCGCGGTGAAGGGTGGCGAAAATGTGGACTTCAACACAGCCGCAACGATTCTCTACGCCGATGGAAGTATCGCCAGCGTGCAGTGCTCGGCGTGCTGCTGCCATAAGGGCGGCATCATCATTTGCGAAAATGGAAGCATAGAGGTGAACGCCGTGAATCTGCCACGGCAAATAAAGGTGATGGACAAAGCCGGCACGGTGATTGAGGAATACACAGCCCCCGACTCCGACCTAAGCGGCTACGAACTGGAATTTCTGGCGGCAAAAGAGGCGATTGAGCATGGCTGGACGGAACACCCCATCATGCCCCACTCCACCACCCTGCGCATCATGCAGATGATGGACACCATTCGCCACCAAAATCAAATCATCTTTCCCAACGACAGCCGCAGCCTATAAATCGGCGATGATATTCACAAACGCTTCCCACACTGGTGCATTGCGATAGGCGGCTTCGCTGCCACGTGGCACATGCAGCTCTATGCGCTTGGCATCATTCAGCGTGAAAATTTGGCCTGTTTGAGGTGGTGTGGTGGCGTGTGAGTCGATACGCTGGATTTGCGTGCCTTTAAACGCAAAACTGTAGATGGCTTTCATGTTGTTCGACCAGGTGATATGCTTAATACCGCTGTTTTCAAAAGCGTATGAGAGGATAGAATGTACGCCAGCAGGCAGAGTGATTTCCTCCAAACTCTCACAACCCGAAAAGCAATAGCCCGAAATCACGCCAAGACGATGCCCCGGTATCACCACTTTTTTCAGCGATTTGCAGTTGTGGAAAGCTCTTTCGCCCAGCGATTCCACACTTTTTGGTATCACAAATTCCACCAGTCCGGATTGGTCGAAAGCAAAATCGCCAATGTGCTTCACCGACGAAGGCAACCTCAACGATTTCAACGAACTACACCAGCGAAACGCTGCCGCCTCGATAAATTTGGTTTTATTGCTATGGAAAGTGACCGATTGCAAGTTGCTGCAACCCGAAAAACAGCGTCTGGGAATGGAGCGGATTTCTCGGTGTGGCAAGTCAATAGCGGTCATATGGCCATACTCGAAAGCACCTTCGGCAAAACCGCTCACATGAAAGCGGTCGAAGCCCACATTTATGTCATCGGGAATGTGTAGCACACCCTCTGGCTGCACATCAATTCTCCATACGATAGCCTCGCTCAACTGTCGCACCATACTGGTTGACACATTCTTATACACCAGCCCACCACTATTGAAATAGCCAGGGCGATCAGGAATCCATGTGCCCCTTCCCTCTAAAAAATCCACAACACCCTGACCAACAGCCGCCGCCACATCTTGTGAGGTGACTTGAGCCTTCAAGCCGCCGGACATCAATGCCAAAGCCATTGCCGCAGCCATCGCATATTTTCTTATCGCCATATCATCTATAAATTTTATCACCACAAATATACCACTTTTCCCCTTATGCCACAACATTCGGGCGTTTATTGGGGATAATAGGATTGGAGGTAGAGGCGGGCGAGGAAATCCCAGTTGGCGTGGAGGATTTCGCCGGTGTCGTCGGCAGGAAGGACGGCATCGGGGAGCAGGTGATGCTCAAACAAATAGCGAATGAGGTCGGCTGGGCATCGTCCGGGTTCGGTCACAAGCGTGTGGGCTTCGCGTGCGGCGGCAGTTTGGTTGTAGAGCGCATTGCCCTCCATTGCCACAAATTGAGCCACGTTTGGCGCAATAAGTATGCCGTGCTCTTTGTTTGCCAGCACCACGAAATTGCCATATTCTTTCAGGTTAGGAAGCACACCGCCCTCTTCTTGCTCCCAGCCCATTTCGCCTGTGAGAAACGCTGCCAAAGCGTCGTAGTCCTTGAAAAAGCCTATCTCTTTGCCGTTGGCTTTCATGAAATCGGTGTAGAGGTGGTGCGTTTCGATTTTCTTTGATTCGCAAGGCTTGGGCAACTCGCCAGTGGCAACCATCTGCACCCATTCGCCGATGGGCAACGCCAAAGGGCCGCATGGTTCGCTGAGCATCACACGGTCGTAGAGGTCTTGAATTTTCTCCATGGCGGATTCACCTTCCTTTTGGAGCATGTCGCGCGCCTCGATATGCGCTTGTGCAATCGTGATTTTTGAGGCGTGCTTCATGAAGTAGCAATGGTAGAACAGCCACGAACTGAGTTCGAATATGCTGTTGGCGTCCTCCAAATCTTCGGGGTCAACGCCTGTTTTGATATTGTATTCCACCGAGTCGGGCGCAGTTTCATACACCTCGTCGAGGATTTTATAAAACTCCTCGGCAAGCCAATCAATATCGGGATTGAATGGCGAAATGTTGAAATTCTTGTAGTGCTGCCCCTCAAGCGCATACCAAATCAGGAAACGCAAATCGTCGAGGTTCAACTCATAGTCAATATAGTTTTCGCTTCGAGGGAAAAATGGCAACGGCTTGCCGTAAAGATGCTCGTGCATCATGGTGAACGAGCGCCAAATGCCAGCGTCGGTCACGATGTCTTGAAAATAACCCACCACGGCAAGCACCACGGCTTGGCGTTCGTTGTCAGACAGGTCGGTGAATCGACCACAATCGTCCCAACGCTTGGCGAGGCGTGTGGCCAAAAGCATATAGTATTTTTCAGCCTCGGTCACCTTCTTAGTGTTGGGCTGCATACGCATAAATTCTTTAGCAGAAATTTCCATATTTTCGGAGTTGAAATAGTTTACTTATCAAGCATCACCACAAAGATAACAATTTTGAAATAGAAATCTGATGTTAGAAGTTAGAAATTAGAGGTTAGAAGGGTTAAGTGGATAAATACTGGGGGCACCGAAACAAAAAACATTAAAAAAAGCCTTTTGCCGATGCCAGTGTTTCGCACCTGCCGTTGGTGCTGTGGCATGTCTGATTTCAAGCTGGGGCTTGAATTAGCCACCCCACATCACCAACGCCGCCCTCTTACGAGGTCGGTGGCATCGCCAAAAGGATAAAAACCGCTCGCCTTCGGCGAAAAACCCGATAGGGACGTGATACTTCACGTCCGCCCACAATTTTAATACTATATTGATTATCAATTATTTGTCGCGGACGCGAAATATCGCGTCCCTACCATGCAAAATCGTTTGGGAGATTGATACAAACCTCTTTTTAAGAAATCATATTACCATCAGTTTTTTTTCGCCGTGAAACGGCGAGCGGTTTTTATCCTTGGTGCAATGTGGAATGCCCTCGTGAGAGGGTGGCGGAGGGATTGTGTGGTTGGTGGCATGGAAACTCGTTTCCAATGACGCAAAGCGCACAGTCGCACCGCCAAATGCGAAGCATTCCACATTGCTCCAAGGCTGTTTTTTATATTTTTGTTTTTGATTCCATTCACAATTCGGCAACATTGCATAATTTATCCCCACAAATTTTCCACTGATCCGTTTTCAGAGCCAAAGGGGAATTAAAAAATCCTCCAGCGTGGTGGTGCTGGAGGATTTTTGAGCCGCGAACGGGGCTCGAACCCGTGACCTTTTCGTTACGAATGAAATGCTCTACCAACTGAGCTATTGCGGCTGTTGCGATGCTTCGTGGTCGCATCGCTTATGTCGGTGGGTGCGCAAGCGGCGTACGATTAAAGCACCGTCTGCTTGCTATAAGTCAATTTAATCTTTGCCTTGTCGAGACGCAATTTCGCAATCGACGGAATGGCTACCGATGGCGAGATTTTTGTCACTACAGTTTTCTGTTGCTGGTTATAGTAGTAATAACTCGAAGTTTGAGTGTAGCTCGTCACATCAATAGGCGTAAGCGTGAGGTTGATATCTTCTTCCGTTGCCACACCATTTTGATTGTTAATGATGTTGAGAATGTAGGGGCGAAGACCAGTAAACTCATACTGCTTTTTCGTGGCATTGTATGTGGCGTAGAACGAATCCTTGCTGTTGGTCAAACTGTCGCCTTCAAAGAATGCGTCCTTCTTGTCTTTCTTCACCATCAGCAAATAACTTGGAGGCGCAATCTTGTATTCGTTGCTGATTTCCTCCACAGGGAGGGTTAGTTCAAGCGAGTTGATGAGCGCCAAACCATCGGCTGTGTTTGCCTTGTAGGTGTTGATGATGTCTTGAATTGGGAATTTCACATTCACCTCATATCCCGATGGACCCATCACAATCGCCTCGCCATTGTTCACCATTTGTTTCACACTTTCAGCCACAGTGAGGCGAAGGTTGTTGTTGGTGATAACTTCTGGAGTGGAAGCGGCATACACTTGACTCACGGTCATGATGGTATCTACTGTGTCGCGCACGGTGGTCTGCTTGCGGTAGAACACCTCCAAGTCGGTGGCATAGTAGTTCATCACACGGCCAGAGCCGTAGCTGTTGGTGATATACAGTCCAGGGAAATGCTCTTTGAATTTTGAAGGGTCGCTAAACACGTCGCTCTTGTTCACAAAGAGGTTGAATATCTTTTTAGCATATTCCTTTGGCATAGGAATGCGAATTTCACGCCAAGTGGCAGCAGAGCCTGTGTAACTGTATTCTGAGCACAGAACTGAACTTGCAGGTGAACATGATGCTGTAGCGATTGGTTTGCTTGCATCGTAGTAGCCATCGGCACTGAAATCGCTGTAGATTGGATCTGGAAGTTGCTTGGTGAGCTCATACACATTCATGCGCATTGGAGCCAACGAGTCGCCGGTGAAACCACCAGTGGTTTTAAGGCTCAAAGTCAGCTGGCATGAATCCACCCATTCCTCTTTGGTGTTGATGGTATCGATTCGATTGGCAGGCATCAACTGGCACACCACGTCGCTGGAAAGTTTACCATAACCAGGGCAAGTGATTTCGCCCACGAGTTGGGTGCTGGTGCGCGCATGGAGTTTCTTGTTCTCTACACTCACACCTGTCATCACAAACGAAGAGTCTTCAATAATCTCCGACTTCGTGTCGGTGAGGGAAGATCCAATATTTTCGTCGGAGCATGAATACACGCCAATCATCATCAGCATGGCGAATATCAAAGTGACCGATTTTTTCATATTCAAAATTTGAGTAGTAAATAGTGTTACAGAGATTCGTAGAATGTCTTGTACGCTTCTGCACTGCCAGCGATGTCGGCTTGATATGGGAGGAATGGAAGTCCGGATTCCTTCACCAGTGCCATAATCTCGTCGCTGATGTGCTCGCTTGCCTGAACCACACCGTCGCAATGCTGGAGCGCAAGTTTAGTGAGCCCCACCTTGTCGAGTGCCAAGTCCTTAGTCCAAGCAATGTTTTCTTCCTTCATGCCGTCGAATTTCAACTTTTCGTAGAGGCGTGCGTCGAATGGCTCAGAGAAGTCGTCGTCGCAAAGCGAATACACCACTTTAGCACCCTGATACGATGGGTCGTCGGCATAATAGTCCTTAATATAAAGAGGCGCAAGGGCTGTAATCATACCAGTGCAATGAATCACCTCTGGCACCCAACGGAGCTTCTTCACAGTTTCGAGAGTGCCACGCACGAAGAAAATGCTGCGTTCATCGTTGTCAGATGGAGAAGTCACGGTTTCAAGCTCCTTGGTGATATTCTTGGTGAAGTAGTCCTCATTGTAGATAAAATACACCTGCATACGAACAGGCTGCAAAGTGGCTACCTTGATAATAAGTGGGTGGTCGGCATCGTCGATAGTGATGTTCATACCCGAAAGGCGAATCACTTCGTGGAGCTGATTGCGGCGTTCGTTGATGAAACCGTATTTAGGCATGAAAGTGCGCACCTCCAAACCGCTCTCTTGCACGGCTTGTGGTAATTCGCGACCTGTCACAGCCATAGGTGTGTTAGGTAAATAAGGTGAAATTTCTTGAGAAATAAAAAGAACTTTGTTTACATCCATTGCGCAATACTGTTTATACTAACTGCAAAGTTAGCAATTTTTTTCCAATTATGCCGACTGTTTGTCTGTCGGGGTGTGCTTTTTTAAGGAAAACAACCTCGTTTTTAACATTAATAAAACAAATTAGCACTGTATCACAAGCAATTTGCCACCAGTCCACTACCGCCTCACCACAGCCCCACACCACCCTTACACCAAAAACGCAAAAAAAGTAAATGACTGTAGGCAAACGGCGCGAAATAACATTTTTTTGCTACAATTAATAAACAATTTGTTTTTAATTGTTTGATAATTATGAATTATATACTAAGTTTGCACTTCAAGAAACACAATGTTTAATTTTAAATCGATTGAAGGTTATGAAAAAAATGATGATGGCATTTTTGGTGGCTCTGATGAGCGTAGCAGCTGTTTGTGCACAGACCACCGCCACACAGCAATGTAAGAAGCAAACTTGTGCTGCCCAAAAATGTGAAAAAGTAGACAAAGAATGTAAAAACGCTGTCGAAAAGTGCGACAAGGCAAAGCAGAAATGCGACAAAGCCACTCAAAAGTGCGACAAGGCAAAGCAAAAATGCGACAAAGCCGCCCAAAAGTGCGACAAGGCAAAGCAGAAATGTGACAAAGTCAAACAGAAATGCGACAAAGCAATTCAAAAATGCGACAAGGCCGCTCAAAAGTGCAAACAAGAATGCACAGGTAAAGGCGAATGCAAGGACGGAAAGCAAGAGTGCAAGAACGGCAAAGGCGAATGCAAACAAGAATGCCAAAAGAAATAAAAAAATAAGGTGAAAAAAGCTGCCTAACCAAAAGCAGCCCCCACCTCCCCCACACCCATCAAATCCCGGTGAGCCCCCAAAAGCCCACCGGGATTTTCATATACCTCCACCCCATATTAAAATCCACGCTATAGCGTCTGCCCACACCTTCTCCCCAAAAATATGCCAGCAGCCCATGCCGCATAAAAGGGGCAAAAAAAATACCACCTCGCTGTCGGCAGTGAGGTGGCACATCAATAGGTATTATTTAGGAATTGAATTTAGAATTCTGCGTTCTTTGGCGTGCGTGGGAATGGAATCACGTCGCGGATGTTCTGCATACCGGTCACAAACAGGATAAGACGCTCGAAGCCGAGGCCAAAACCAGCGTGTGGGCATGTGCCGTATTTGCGGGTGTCGAGATACCACCACATGTCCTTGGCAGGAATGTTGCGGCGTTGGATTTCGCTATTGAGTTTCTCCAAACTTTCCTCACGAACGGAGCCTCCGATGATTTCGCCAATCTGTGGGAAAAGCACGTCGGTGCCTTGCACGGTGCGGCGTTCTTCTGGCTCGTCGTTTTGCTTCATATAGAAAGCCTTGATTTCGCGTGGATAGTTGTAGAGAATCACTGGCTTCTTGAAGTGGGTTTCCACCAGGAAGCGTTCGTGTTCGCTGGCGAGGTCGCCACCCCAGCTGATTGGGAACTCGAATTTCACGCCGTTCTTTTCTGCCT
Source organism: Bacteroidales bacterium (assembly GCA_004557565.1). Taxonomy (GTDB): domain Bacteria; phylum Bacteroidota; class Bacteroidia; order Bacteroidales; family Muribaculaceae; genus Sodaliphilus. Next base: position 35,812 of record SFGS01000014.1, read on the forward strand.
CTTCCAGAATCTTGATACCCTCGGTGTATTCGAGGCGCACGAAGTCGTCTTTCAAAACACCCTCAAGGCGTTCGATAAGACCCTTGTCAATCATCTTGTTGAGGAATTCGAGGTCGTCTTTACAGTTGTCGAGAGCCCACTTCACGCAATACTTGATAAAGTCTTCTTCCAAGTCCATCAAACCGTTGAGTTGGAGGAATGCCACTTCTGGCTCAATCATCCAAAACTCTGCCAAGTGGCGTGGGGTGTTGCTGTTTTCGGCGCGGAATGTAGGTCCGAAAGTGTAGATGGCACCGAGTGCTGTGGCACCGAGCTCGCCCTCAAGCTGACCGCTCACGGTGAGCGAAGTCATCTTTCCGAAGAAGTCGTCGTCGTACTTGATGCTGCCGCTCTCGTCTTTGTCGAGCTTGTAGAGGTTTTTGGTGGTCACCTGGAACATTTCGCCAGCGCCTTCGCAGTCGCTTGCAGTGATGATTGGTGAATGGAAGTAGAAGAAACCGTGCTGGTTGAAATAGTTGTGCACAGCCATTGCCATATTGTGGCGAATGCGGAACACGGCACCGAATGTGTTGGTGCGCAGACGCATGTGGGCGTGCTTACGCATATATTCGAATGTTTGGCCCTTCTTCTGCATGGGGTAATCGTTGGGACATGTGCCGTAGAGCACGATGTTTTCGCCTTGGATTTCCACGCTTTGACCAGCGCCTTGGCTCTCTACGAGCTTACCAGTGGCACCGATACATGCGCCAGTGGTAATGTCTTTGAGCAAATTCTCGTCAACCTTTGCTGGGTCGATTACGATTTGCACATTCTTGATTGTTGACCCGTCGTTGAGCGCGATAAACTGCACTTGCTTGTTGCCGCGGCGAGTACGAACCCAACCTTTCACGCACACTTCTGTGCCGATGAGTGCAGGGTTGAATATGTCAACAATTTTTGTTCTTTTAATTTCCATGATTTCTGTGTTGGAAAACAGATGTATATATGTGTATGAATTATTCAAAAGAGTTCTGTTTCAAGAAGTTTACCTCTTCCTGAGTGAGGTAGCGCCAGCGTCCGCGTGGCAAGTTCTTCTTGGTGAGACCTGCGAAATACACGCGGTCTAGCTTCACAACGTGATAGCCGAGCGATTCGAAAATGCGGCGTACCACACGGTTGCGACCTGAGTGGATTTCGATACCGGCTTGCTTGCGGTCGGTAGGCGAAACGTAGCTCACTGCGTCGGCGTGGATTGGACCGTCGTCGAGTTCAACGCCGTCGGCGATGTGTTGCATATCTTCTTCGCTGATGGGCTTGTCAGTCCATACTTGGTAGATTTTCTTCTTCACGAATTTTGGGTGAGTGAGCTTAGATGCCAAGTCGCCATCGTTGGTGAGCAAGAGCACACCTGTGGTGTTGCGGTCAAGGCGACCCACTGGGTAGATGCGTTCTTCGCACGCGCCCTTCACAATGTCCATCACGGTCTTGCGTCCGTTAGGATCATCGCTTGTGGTCACACAGTCCTTTGGCTTATTGAGCAAAATGTAGATTTTGCGCTCGCTGGTCACAATCTTGTCGTTGTATTCCACAGTGTCTTTTGCTGTGATTTTCACACCGAGTTCGGTAACCACTTCACCATTCACCTTCACCAATCCCTTGGTGATCAATTCATCTGCCTCACGACGTGAGCATACGCCAGCGTTTGCCATAAATTTGTTGAGGCGTACTTCTGCATTTGGATCGATGATTGCTTCCTCATATTCTACTGGCTGAGGACGTGGCACAAAGCGCATTTTTGGGCGTGGACCTTGCTGGCGTTGTGGGCGTTTCTTGTAGCCACCTTGTTGCTGATAGCCACCACCTTGCTGGTAACCGCCTTGCTGACGATAGCCTCCACCTTGCTGCTGACGATAGCCTCCACCTTGTTGCTGACGATAGCCACCACCTTGCTGCTGACGATAGCCACCACCTTGCTGCTGACGATAGCCACCACCTTGCTGCTGACGATAGCCACCACCTTGCTGCTGACGATAGCCGCCACCTTGCTGCTGACGATAACCACCACCTTGCTGCTGACGATAGCCGCCACCTTGCTGCTGGTAGCCACCACGCTGCTGGTAACCGCCGCGCTGCTGATAGCCGCCACGTTGTTGATAGCCGCCACGTTGTGGTTGATAATCGTTGTCATACCCTCCTTGACCATCTTGATTTGCATTTTCATAGCGTGAGGGTTCGTTTTCCTCAATTGCAGGAACAGGACCACTGATGCGTGGTCGCTTTGGCTTTTTCTCTAAATTCTCTTCCATCGTTTTACGGAATTTGGTTTTGATTTTTTCAATAATAAAATTATGGCCTCTCGGCCTTGATGTGATATACTTGTGTTATACTTGTCAAAAGTTTACGACAAAGATAAATATTTTTTTTCACATGCAATGTGTTACACACACTTTTTTTGAAATCTATTCATCTTTGCCGTAGACCTTTGCCGTAATTCTTTAGGTGTGATTAATAACCGGTGTAACTGTGTGGGGTGATGCTGCGGAGCTCGGCTTTCACCTCATCGCTCACGTTGAGTGTTTCCACAAATTCGGCAATGCGTTTTGCATCCACCACCTCGTTGGTGCGAGTGAGTGCCTTCAGCGTTTCGTATGGCTTTGGATAGCCCTCACGGCGCAGAATGGTCTGCATAGCCTCAGCCACCACGCTCCACATGCTGTCGAGGTCGGCATTGATGGCGTCGAGGTTGAGGATAAGCTTGTTCAAGCCCTTCAGTGTGCTGGTAAGCGCAATCATCATGTGCCCCATTGGCACACCCACGTTGCGAAGCACCGTAGAGTCGGTGAGGTCGCGCTGGAGGCGTGAGATAGGCAACTTCATGCTCAAGAACTGGAGAATGCTGTTGGCGATGCCCATATTGCCCTCGCTGTTTTCGAAGTCGATAGGATTCACCTTGTGAGGCATTGCGCTTGAACCCACTTCGCCTGCTTTGATTTTCTGCTTGAAGTAGTTCATCGAAATGTACATCCACATGTCGCGGTCGAGGTCGATGATGATGGTGTTGATGCGCTTCATGGCATCGAGCAGTGCGCCCAAGTTGTCGTAGTTGGAGATTTGGGTGGTCCACTCCTCACGCTTGATACCCAGGTATTCGTTGAGGAACTTAGCGCCAAACGCACGCCAGTCGTAGCCTGGGAATGCGATAAGGTGGGCGTTGAAGTTGCCGGTGGCACCGCCAAACTTTCCGCTCACAGGCACAGCCTTCAGTTGCTTCAACTGCTCTTCGAGGCGGTAGGCAAACACCTTGATTTCCTTGCCCAAACGTGTGGGCGACGCTGGCTGGCCGTGTGTCTTTGCCAGCATTGGAATGTCGTACCATTCGGTGGCATGCTCGTTGAGCCATGCAATCACATTTTCAAGCATGGGGATAAACACACGCTCGGTAGCGTCTCTCACTGCCATTGGCACGGAGGTGTTGTTGATATCTTGCGAGGTGAGTCCGAAGTGGATAAATTCCTTGTATTGCTCCAGTCCGAGCGCGTCGAACTGCTCTTTCAGGAAATATTCCACAGCCTTCACGTCGTGATTTGTCACGCTCTCAATGTCTTTGATGCGTTGTGCGTCGTCAACGCTGAAGTTGCGGTAAATGTCGCGAAGTTTTTCCTTCATTTCAGGATCCACGCCTTCGAGTTGTGGCAGAGGAATCTCGCAAAGGGCGATAAAATATTCCACCTCCACATTCACACGATAGCGAATAAGGGCGTACTCTGAAAAATAAGGAGCTAACGATTCTGTTTTGCTGTGATAGCGTCCGTCAATAGGAGAAACGGCGGTAAGAGGACTCAAACTCATAGTCTAAATAAAAAAATAAATAATTAAAAAATCCACGGCATCATTTTCTTGAGGAAAAGTCCTCATATAATAATGTGTGAATGTCGTATAATTTGTTTATGCAAAGTTAGTGATAAAAAAGTTTTTTGCAAAAAACTTGCCAAATAATTTGCAGTTTCAAAAAAAAGCAGTACCTTTGCATCGCAATTAAGCAACAGGGCGTTTAGCTCAGCTGGTTCAGAGCATCTGCCTTACAAGCAGAGGGTCGGCGGTTCGAATCCGTCAACGCCCACAAAACCAAAGACTCGACTACTAAATTCGGGTCTTTTTTTTATCCCCCACCCCCACCAAAAAAGCCCCAATCCATGGCGAAACGGTTCAATGGAAGGAGGTTGTATCAACTCTCCAAAAAACGATTTTTGATGGTAGGGACGCGATACTTCGCGTCAGCGCCAAATTATTGATAATCAATATGGTAATACAATTATAGGCGGACGTGAAGTATCACGTCCCTACCGGGTTGGTTTTTCGCCGAAGGCGAGCGGTTTTTATCCTTTTGGCGATGCCACCGACCTCGTAATTCAGTCCCCCCAGTATTTATCCATTGATTCCAAGTTCGCCCCGTCATACCCCACCGAAAAAAATCGCTTATTTTTTAAACCAGTCGGTTTCGAGAACGATGTCGGAGATGCGTTGCTTTTCTTTTGGAGAAAGGCGATGTGATTTGGGGTTGAACAAGTCTTTGCCCACACCACGCCAACTTTGGTTCACGCGAAGCAATCCCAGAAGCGTGGGATAAACATCGGTTTGGTAAATCTGCGTTTTGTCGTGTTTCTGGACAGAAAGTTTGTAGCCGCCTGTGATGATGAGCGGTATTCGAGCATGTGCCCTATCGGTCCAGTCGCCATCGTGATGGTCGGAAGCCAGGATAATCAAGCTGTTATCCCATTGCCCATTCTTGTGAAGCGCATCAATCAGTCGCCCAAGGTGGAAGTCAAAATAGTTGGCGCGCTCGAAATAGAGCAGCTGCTGCTCCACGAAGTGCTTGTCTTGATAGTCGCGAAGGCGTTTAGAGAAATGATGAGAATAAGGCGTGTGGGTAGAGATGGTGATGGTGGTGATAAATGACCGTTTGTTTTTGTAGCTATTGAGCACATGTATAGTGCTATCAATCAACGCCTCGTCGTAGTCTTGTCCATGCTTAACGGTGTTGTAGAGCGAGTCGATGCCATAGGCTTGGCACATGTCGTTCTGATGCCACACATGTTTTCCCGTAGGAATCACCATCGCTGTGGCATAGCCCAATTCTTTGCACACACTACCCATGCCACGGAATGAATTGTAGGTAAAGGCATTCACCGTGAGTTTGATGCTGTGTTGCAGTATTCCTGTCATATAGATGAGTTGCCCGTCGCTACTCCAACCGATGCCCACCTCTGATGCCATATTCAAATTGCTGTACTGCGCCTCGTTTGCCAATCTTGCGAGGTTTGGCATCACGCTGTCGCCATCGCACACAGCGGTCACGGCTTCCGACATGATGCTCTCCATCAACACAAAAATCACATTGTCGGGCAGCGGGGCATCGGCGGCATATTTAACCGCCTCGCTCTTTCTCTGCTTTTCAAGCGACTGCATGGCCTGCGCGTCGGCATCAGTCTTGTCGCGATGCATATTCAGCGTATAGAGGTTGCTATAAATAAAGTGGAAAAAACCATATCGGTAGGCTGTGACATAGGTGTTTGAGGTGAAATCGCCACCCCACCACGAGAAGGTCTTGAAGAACGATGACGACTGTATGCGAGAATTGGCATAGTATATACCGAGAAACGATAGCACAATCGGCACGAACATCCAATACCACTTCATCCACTCCTTCTTGTCGGTCAATCGGTATATCACCCAGTAGAACGCGCCTAAGTATGCCGCCGACACCACGAAGTCGCGCAGACGGATGAGCGCCCAAATGCTCTCGCCAAGCATATCGAAATTCCTCACTTCGCCTATCATGGTTACATCCACATAAGTGTTGAAATGGCGAAGATAAACCACATTCACCATACACCACAGCCAAAACACACTGGAAATAGCCATCTTCACGTGCTTGTTTTTCACCGTGTAAACGATAAGCGTGACGATCGACGCATCGAATCCGATAGTGAACAAATTGCAGAGGATATAGATAAATTCTTTCAATTCACCGTCGCCCATCACTATATAGTCGTAGTGAGTATAGAGCAAAAGCAGACAGTTGACGAGAAGGGTCAGAAGTAGTTTCATCTTAATTGTAGTGTATAGTCACGGTCAAAGTTACTCCAAAAAATGCGTCTACGCAAACAAAAAAGGCAAAAGTGCCACCCCTGCTATTTTTTTACAAAGGCTTCACAAAAGCCACTCCCTCCGCCACTCCCCAAAGGAAAATCCCCCAAAAATCAATCACAACTCCCACCCCACCCTACACCCCTAAATTCACTGCCAAGTGCCAAAAATGTGTAAAATTACACGAAATCATGTGCCAAAAACGTGTAAAATCACACATTTTCGGCACATAACACCATTTTTGAATCAGTGGATATATAGTGGGGCATAGATTATGCAATGTTGCCGAATCGAGAATGGAAGGAGATTGTATCAAATCTTCCAAAACGATAACGCCATAGCGTAGGGACATGCCTTCGGCATGTTTCAATGCGTTGATAATTTGCCGTTTGCAGCGAAACATGCCAAAGGCATGTCCCTACGCTATGAAGCGCCGCCTATTGTGGCTGACATAAATCATCGCACCCCTACCAAGCATAACGCATTCGGGGGACTTTTTATCTGAACTTTCGGATAATCTGATTTCTGAAGATTGGTTTTTCGCCGAAGGCGAGCGGTTTTTATCCTTTTGGCGATGCCACCGACCTCGTAAGAGGGCGGCGTTAGGGTTGTGGTGTGGCTGATTCAAGCCCCAGCTTGAAATCAGACATGCCACAGCACTAACGGCAGGTGCGAAGCACTGGCATCGGCAAAAGGCTATTTTTTTATGTTTTTGTTTCAGTCCCCCCAGTATTTATCCACTGAACCGCTTTTTCAGATTTTCAGTGCTTTCAAAACAGCGAGTGCCAAAAATGGGTGTGGGGCACACATTTTTGGCACTTAATGGTTGCGAGTGGATAGGCCGTTACGCCTTTCGCAAAAGAGGGGGCTTATTTGTAGATTTCGTTGAGCAGGTGGGCTAAGCGGAGGCCGCCTTTGAGCAACTGCTGTTCCACAGTAGTAGCGTATTTTGCAGCGTAGTCATACGACACGCGGGTGCCTTCTGGGGTGTCGGCATAAATGCCGCGTGCAATGTTCACGCTCTCCTTTGCCCATGTGTCGAAGTCGCCAGCCACGATCTTGGATTCCTCCTCAGCCGACGCACGGTCGATTTGGTATTGCCATTCGCTGTAACTCCACTTGTGCACAAACTCCACGATTTCGCTATCCCAGTAACTGTGAAGGTTGGTGTTGCGGTTGAAGCTGGTGATTTTCACTTGGTTGCCGCCACGGTCGCTTCTGTGACCCATGTGCAATGGCTGGTGCATGTCGCCCACAAGGTGAATAATCATGCGCAGCGCAATGTTCTCGTCTTCATGGCTCAATTTGCCGTTTTTCAATTTAGCCACAATGTCCTTCAATGCCACCACCACATCGCCAGTGGTAGCCAACTGAGCGTTTTCGTAGGTTTCATCAGCGTCCACATTCTTATAGTGCCACGTTTTGGTGTAGCGATATTCCTGTGTGTTGCTCGCATTGTCGAGCCAGTTGGCGTAGTACACGAGTGAATGACCGTCGAGGGCTGCCACAATTTTCGACTTCGCATTGTCGGTAAGGTGGTTTTCGGCGATAAAAGCCGTCACATCATGTCCTTTTTGTCCCCATGCAAAGGCTTGGGCGGTGCAGAAAAGTGCTGCAATTAAAAGTAAAAAGTTACGTTTCATATTTTTTATTGTGTATTGTTTTGGTCAAAGTTACTCCAAAAAATGCGTCTGGGCAAGCGAAATTTGCGAAAGTGGTGCCGTTGGCGTAAATTTGTGGTAGTAAATGAATCGCTATGCGCAACAATGTAATCTCCATTTGTAAAGGTATCGCCATCATATTGATGGTGCTTGGCCACACCGAAGGTCCCGGTTTTCTGATGCACATCGTGTATCTTTTCCACATGCCCATCTTCTTCATCACCGCCGGCTATTTCTTCAGCCGCAAGTATTTGTCAGATTCATGGACATTCGTGGTGAAGCGCTTTAAGGGACTGTATGTGCCTATGGTGAAATGGGCGCTTTTCTTCCTCGTTATCCACAATCTGATGTTTAAAATCGGACTGCTGAGCGAGCAGTATGGCAACTGGGAGAATGGCGTGACGCACCCCTACAACCTCCATGCCTTCCTTCAGCGCGCAGTGAGCATCGTCACCTCCATGTCGGGCTACGACGAGTTTTTGGCTGGTGCCTTCTGGTTTTTCCGTGCGCTGCTCATTTCGAGCATTCTGTTTATGGCACTGTATTATGCGCTCGACGGACGATGGAAACGCCTGCGCGGCAATGGCATCGTGGCGCTGATATGCGCGGGCGCTTTGGGCTTTGCGCTGCTCAAAATCGGCAACGGACTGAAAGTGGTGAATGTGGTGCAAGGCGGTATACGCGAAACTTGGGGCGTGTTTTTCTTCGGCGTGGGCGTGCTCTATCGCTCCTACGAACACCACATCAAAGAACACTGGTCGCTGGCGTTGGTTTACCTGTGCATTCTGTGCATCGCCACACAATTAGGGTGGCACGGCATGACGCTCTCGCCATGGGTGCAAGATGTAGCCACACTCCCCCTCACCGGCATCACGGGCTTCCTGATGGTGCACTATGTGGCAAAGTGGCTCGACAGGCACGACGGCATAGTGAAGCGCGCTTTGGTACACTGCGGCGAAATGACGCTTTATATATATGTGTTCCACATCATATCGTTTAAGGTGGTGAGTGCCATAAAAATTGCCTACTACGGACTGGACTGGGGGCAGATGGGCTGCCACATGGTGGTGCACGAAAACAGCAAAACCGACATTTTTTGGATATTCTACACCATTGCCGGCACTGCGCTTCCACTGCTGTGGATGTGGGCATACAAAAAGGTGATACCGCCCCTAAACACAAGATTAAAGATATATATTTCTAAATATATGTCAATAAATCAAAAATAGTGTTTATAACTGAACAATCTTCGCATAAATGCACTAATTTTGTGGTGTTAATCAATTTTACTACTCAAAAGGATATCACAAAATTATGTTGACCCAAATATATAATGGTCACATCCTCACTCCAGAAGGATGGGTTAATGGCGGTTCGGTTTTCATGGACAATGGTCGAATTGTCGAGATTACCAACAACAGCAATATCGAGCCAAAAGCCGAACTCACTATCAATGCTAAGGGTATGCACGTAGTGCCAGGCGGTATTGAACTCCACTGCCACGGTGGTGGCGGTCGCGACTATCAAGAAGGCACAATCGATGCTTTCCGCGAAGCCACACTTGCGCACATGAAGCACGGCACCACAGCCATGTTCCCAACCCTTTCATCATCTACCCTGAAAATGATTGAGGACGCTTGCGAAACTTGTGATACCCTGATGAGCGAACCAGGTAGCCCAATCATGGGTCTGCACCTTGAAGGCCCTTACTTCAACTTGAAGAAGGCTGGTGCACAGATGCCTGACATTATTCGCAACCCTAACCCAGAGGAATATCGCCATATCGTAGAAGACTACAAGTGCATGGCTCGCTGGGACGTGGCTCCCGAACTTCCAGGAGCTCTTGAAATGGGTCGCTACCTTGTGGAAAAGGGCGTGCTTGCCGCTATCGGCCACACCGCAGCTGGCTATCCTGAAGTGAAAGCAGCTTACGAGGTTGGCTACAGCCACGCTACCCACTTCTACAACGCAATGACCAACGTGCACAACGAGCGTGAATTTAAGCACGCCGGCACAGTGGAAAGCGTATATTTGATGGATAATATGACTGTGGAATGTATTGCCGACGGCATTCACGTTCCTGGCCCTATCCTCCAAATGGTTTACCGCAATAAGGGCGTAGGCCGCATGGCATTGATTACCGATGCGCTTGCCGTATCATGCAGCGACAGCACCAAGGCATTCGACCCACGCGTGATTATTGAAGACGGTGTGTGCAAGTTGAGCGACCGCTCAGCATTGGCTGGCAGTATTGCCACCATGGATCGCTTGATCCGCACAGCGGTGAATAACGCCAACATTCCGCTGATGGACGCTTGCCGCATGGTGAGCGAAACACCAGCCCGCATTATGAACATCTACGACCGTAAGGGCTCGCTCCGTAAGGGTAAAGATGCTGATATGCTTATTCTCGATGCCGAACTCAACCTCCGCGCAGTGTTCGCGATGGGCGAGTTGGTAGAAGGCACTAATAAATTGTAAACGCTAACTAATTATCTAAAATATCAACTTTGCGGTGACGCGCCTGTGACAGGTCCGTCACCGTTTTTTATCCCCCACCCTACCAGCCAGCACCACCGCCGGTCAGTGGATAAATGCTGGGGGACTGAAACAAAAACAGAAAAAACAGCCTTTTAGCGATGCCAGTGCTTCGCACCTGTCGTTAGTGCTGCGGCACGTCTGATTTCAAGCAGAGGCTTGAATCAGCCACACCACACCC
>SFGS01000093.1 GCA_004557565.1 Bacteroidales bacterium
GATAGGTGAAAAATCTGACATGGCAAAATCCTGAGCAACTTTTTGTTGCTCAGGTACTTATAAATAAAGTTAAATCAAAGTGTTGCGGAATTAAGGTTTACACCAATTTTCGTTTTTAAGGGTGTTTTTCTTTGTTTGGAGAAAGGTGGTGGTGCTGAGATGATGAGAGCGCAAATATACTTTACGAGTTTATATAAAACGTCGGTGATAAAAAATGCGCTAATCAACATCGCCTCAAAGTGCGATATGCACCATAAATGCTTTTTTCTGGCGTTGTTTTGGGGTGAGATGTGTGTGTATTAAAAGCGAGGTTCTGACCATTGGAGCCAGAGTTCGGGACTCTCTTTAATGTTGGCTTCTAATAATCTCACAAATTCATCTGTATATGCACATGGGTTAGTTTCTAAGTCGGTAGGGTTTGATTCCTTGAATTCCACTTCGTAAAATCCTCGTTTAGTACGCCTGATATGTGCATACAAAAAAGCCATATTAAATTTTCTTCCAATTCTTTCCGAACCGGTTACAACTTCAAAATCCTTATTAAATAAGGTTGTCACGTGTATGTCGTCACTTAATGTGTCGTAATCTGCTAAAGTTCCGAATAAATAACCTTTTTTTGATGACTTTCCCAAGTCCATTTCATTCTTAAGATTGAGCAATGTTTTTATCGGAGAACTGGTTGGTATGCATATAGCTCCATATTTTTCTCTGTTTAGTTGTATCCATTTCGCTATTTTCCCTTTTTGTTTTGTGTTCCCCAAGTATAATTGACACATCCCATATTCTTTTGTGTGCAGTGGTAGAGATATAAGGTGTTCAAAATTCAGCATGTGCCCACCATAGCATAGTATAAATTTGTGGTTTTGAAACTTTTCATAGAGTAATTCCAAATTCGTGAATTTACAGTGTTTTTTTATTTGATGTTCGCAGTAGATGGTCTTTTTAAAATACTCGATTATGAAATCCATATTTCCTTCAACGCATTTGGTCGCTATTTTTTTTTCAGCATTTCCCTTGTTAGGAAAAGCTCTTCTGAGATTCCTCTTCAATGTTTCAATCTCAGAAATATGCCAAACATTGACAATGAACCATGAATGTATCGTTGAAATTCTGTATAATATTATAGTTGGGGTAATCAGTATTGCCCCAACTATAATAATTGCAATAAGAATTAGAATAATTGCAATAATAGTTTTCACTATTTTCTTGAACATCTTTTTCAATAGCGATAGCAGAATTTAGAAGTAATGCATCCTCAATTATTCATCATCACCGAACAATTTAAAAATAAATGCCAAGCCAAGTAGTGTTAAGAAACTTTTCGTGCTGCACCACAGCCCTTTGAAAGGAAGGCAGAGGATTTCGCGTAAGCAACTCCCTCCAGATTTAGATTTCGCTTTTGAACGCTCTTTTTTTGCGTCATCATCGTCTGATTTGGCAAACCTTCCTAATTTGTGCTTTTTATTATACCACTCATTTTATCTTCTATACCGCGACCTACAGGTTCAATTTTATAAGACATGGTTTTTTTAAAAATTAGTTATAATGCTCCCCGTTTTTGCAGGGTTGTTAGTTAATCAGTTAATAGTTTCACTATTTGTCAGACGCACGTCACCATGCTACTGCGTCTGAATTAAATGCTATTTTTGTTACTTTTCTTTATTGCCAAACTTTACCTCCTTTTTTATGCGGTTATGCCATATTTTATCGCCGGCAGTAGCACGCCAAGCGACTGGCGTGGACAACGATAGTTGTAGGGTCTTATGTTTTCATCCACACCATACCATTCATAACTGCTCAATACTTTTTGTGTATTAACAGGAACGACATGCAGATCATTCCTCCTAAATTATTTAATCGGATTAAAATGAATTTAATGGGTGTTCCCATTCCCCCTTTCGTAGCAAGTAGTTTTGCAGAAGTCGATGAGTGCTATTATCTTGATTTCTGAGCTCTGATTTTTGATGGTTTGAGGGATTATTTTTCGCCGTATAGGAGGTCGCCGGCGTCGCCGAGGCCGGGTACGATGTAACTGTGGGAGTTGAGAATGTGGTCGATGTCGCCTGCCCAAATGGTGGCTTTAATGCCTTCAGGGAGGGTTTTCTTTACGTATTCAATGGCTTGGTCGGTGGCGATGATCACTGCGATGTGGATGTGCTTAGGTGTGCCTTTTTGCAGAAAGCCTTTGATTGCCACCTCCATAGAACTGCCTGTGGCAAGCATTGGGTCGGCTATCACGAGCACTTTGTCTTCAATGCTTGGACTTGCCAGATATTCGGTGTGAATCTCAAACTCATCGCTGCCGTTGATATACTGGCGGTAGGCTGATATGAAGGCGTTGTCGGCATCGTCGAAGTAGCTGAGCATACCTTCGTGCAGAGGGAGTCCGGCACGGAAAATAGAGCCAAGCACCACCTTGTCGGCGATGTTGCGGGTGTTTGCCACATCGAGTGGTGTGTCGGTCTTGCAGTCGGCATAATTCAGACGCTTTGAAATCTCATAAGCCATGATTTGGCCGATGCGCTTCACGTTGGTGCGGAAGCGAAGGCGGTCGGTTTGAATATTCTTGTCGCGGAGTTCGAGCATGTAGCGGCTCACCAGCGAGTCGTGCTCACACAGATTGATAATTTCCATATTTAGTTGTTTTGGGTTTTTTCGTTTTGCCTACAAAATTACAATAAATAAATGAATATTCCTCCCTCATGCGCCGAGAAAACCCCTTATTTCAAGTTGCTAAGTGCATAGAGAGGAATGATTCGTACAAAGCGTTCGGCTTGGTCGGCTGCCGAGTCGTAGTAATAAAGCTGCCCGAAATTTTCCAAAGAAGTGCGGACGCCGTCATGGATCTGGTGCTTTTTTGCTAAAATCCAAACCGAAAATTGCTTGAAATTCGACAAAATCCAAACCAAAAGCTAAAATCCAAACCAAAAAACGGTGAAAATTTGACAAAATCCAAACCGAAAATCCAAATTGCTCGCACTGGGCGTGGGGATTATTTGCCGGTGATGATGGATTTGATGTCGTTGAGTTTGTTGAGAGCCTCCATTGGGGTGAGGTTGTTGATGTCGAGGTGGAGAATCTGGTCGCGGATTTGGCTGAGCACAGGGTCGTCGAGTTGGAAGAACGACATCTGATAGCCACTGCGCTTCGAGCCCACATCGCCGAGGTCTTTTGTCGCCACTTGCTCGTTGCGGTTGTTGGCTTCGAGTTGTGCCAACACCTCATCGGCACGGTCAACGATGCTGCGAGGCATACCTGCGAGTTTCGCCACATGAATACCGAAACTGTGCTCGCTGCCGCCCTTTTCGAGTTTGCGCACAAACACCACCTTGCCATCGATTTCCTTCACGCTCACATTGTAGTTGCGAATGCGGCGGAACGATTTTTCCATCTCGTTCAACTCGTGGTAGTGGGTGGCGAAAAGCGTTTTGGCATGGGCGCGACCCTCGTGAATGTATTCCACGATGCTCCAGGCAATGGAAATGCCGTCGTAGGTGGATGTGCCACGGCCCAACTCATCAAACAGCACAAGGCTGCGCTCGCTCAGGTTGTTGAGGATTGATGCCGCCTCGGTCATTTCCACCATAAACGTGGATTCGCCAAGCGAAATGTTGTCGCTGGCACCCACACGGGTGAAAATCTTGTCAACCAACCCGATGTGCGCCGATTCGGCAGGCACATAGCAGCCGATTTGCGCCATCAGCGTGATAAGTGCGGTTTGGCGCAGCAAAGCCGATTTACCAGCCATGTTAGGGCCAGTGATAATCATGATTTGCTGGTCATCGTTGCCCAAATGTATGTCGTTGGGCACATAACATTCGCCCGGAGGCAACTGCTTCTCAATCACAGGGTGGCGGCCCTGCTTGATGTCGATGTCGAGACTCTCGTCAATCACAGGGCGATTATATTTGTTGTCGATGGCGGCGCGGGTGAAAGCGCAAAGGCAGTCGAGTTGTGCAATGAGTTGTGAGTCGGTCTGAATGGCAGGAATGTAGTCGGTGACAGCCGCCACGAGTTCGCCAAACAATCGGTTCTCGATAATCAGAATCTTCTCCTCCGCACCGAGAATCTTCTCCTCGTAGTCCTTCAGTTCTTGGGTGATGTAACGCTCGGCATTGACCAGCGTTTGCTTGCGCACCCATTCTGCAGGCACCTTATCCTTGTGGGAGTTGCGCACCTCGATGTAGTAGCCAAACACATTGTTGTAGGCGATTTTCAGGCTTGGAATGCCTGTGCGATCGCTTTCTTCCTTCTGCAATCGCATCAAGTAGTCCTTGCTCGACACCGAGATTTCGCGCAGTTCGTCGAGTTGCGGGTCAACGCCCGGCTTAATCACATTGCCACGGTTCACCTGGTTTGGCGCATCGGGATTCACCTCCTCGTTGATACGGTCGCGGATGAGTTGGCAAAGGTTGATGCGGTCACCGAAACTGCGCAGCACATCGTTGTCGCTCCGTTCGCACAATCGCTTAATCGGCTCCAAGGCTTGCAGCGCGCACTTGAGTTGCACCAGTTCGCGAGGCGTGATGCGGCCCACAGCCACCTTCGAAATCAGGCGCTCGATGTCGCCCACCAGTTCCAGCTGCTGCTTCACCAGTTCACGGCCTTCCACATCCTTGAAGAAGTATTCCACCACGTCGAGGCGGCGGTTGATGGCCTTCACGTCCTTCAGCGGGAACAGCACCCATCGGTGGAGCATACGCGCGCCCATAGGCGAAAGCGTGCGGTCGATTACCGACAGCAGACTCTTGCCATCTTCCGCCATCGGAGCCACGAGTTCGAGGTTTCGCACGGTGAACTTGTCGAGGCGCACAAAGCGGTCGGCTTCGATGCGTCCGAGCGTGGTGATATGCTTGATTTGCGTGTGCTGGGTGAGGTCGAGGTAATGGAGAATGGCACCTGCCGCCTTCACGCCTTCGGTCATGCCCTCCACGCCAAAACCTTTGAGGTTCTGCGTCTGGAAGTGGCGGAGCAGTCGGTCGGTGGTGCTTTCCTCGCTCATCATCCAGTCGTCGAGTTCAAATGTTAGCACGCGAGTGTTGAACAGGTCGGCAAACTTGCTGCGGCAACTGCGCTCAATCAGCACCTCCTTTGGTGCGAAATTGCCGAGCAGTTTTTCCACATACTCAGCCGCACCTTCAGCCGCGAGAAATTCGCCAGTGGAAATGTCGAGAAACGCCACGCCCACCGTCTTTTTCCCAAAGCATACCGCTGCCAAGAAATTGTTCTCCTTACGGTCGAGGATAGTGCTGGCAGTGACCACACCCGGAGTCACCAGTTCGGTGATGCCACGCTTCACCAGTTTCTTGGTGAGTTTCGGGTCTTCGAGTTGGTCGCAGATAGCCACACGCTTGCCAGCGCGCACCAGTTTGGGCAAATAGGTGTCGAGAGCGTGGTGTGGGAACCCCGCCATTTCAGTGCCGCTACCTGCGCCGTTGCTGCGTCGGGTGAGCGTAATGCCCAAAATTTCGCTTGCTATGATGGCATCTTCGCCGTATGTTTCGTAGAAGTCGCCCACGCGATAAAGCAGCACCGCATCGGGGTGCTTCGCCTTCATCTCGTAGAAGTGCTTCATCATTGGAGTCAATTCTTTGCTCTTTGCCATAATCTACAAAATTACAAAAAAGAAATCAGAAATCAGAGGTTAGAGGTTAGAAATTGGAAATTAGATTTTTTAGGAGCCACGACAGCCCCTTCGGACCACATTGGGCATAAACGATGGACAGATTCTGTGGGATTTTTCGGTTCTGTGGATAAATACTGGGGGGGGACTGAAACAAAAACATAAAAAACAGCCTTTTGGCGATGCCAGTGCTTCGCACCTGTCGTTAGTGCTGTAGCATGGCTGATTTCAAGCTGGGGCTTGAATCAGCCACACCACACCCCTAACGCCGCCCTCGCCAGCGAGGTCGGTGGCATCGCCAAAAGGATAAAAACCACTCGCCTTCGGCGAAAAACCAAACCCGATATGGACGTGGTACTTCACGCTCGCCCATAATTATGATACCATATTGAATATCAACCATTTGGCGCAGACGCGAAGTATCGCGTCCCTACCATGCAAAATCGTTTGGGAAATTTGATACGACCTCCTTCCAAGAAATCATTTTATCATCAGGGGTTTTTCGCCGTGAAACGGCGAGCGGTTTTTATACTTTGGGCAATGTGGATAGCCCTCGTAAGAGGGTGGCGAAGGGACTGTGTGGTTGGCGGCATGGAAACTCGTTTCCAATGACGCAAAGCGCACAGTCGCACCGCCAAATGCGAAGCATTCCACATTGCCCCAAGGCTGTTTTTT
>SFGS01000094.1 GCA_004557565.1 Bacteroidales bacterium
GGCAAGGGGCAGAGCCCCGTCGAGCGTCCATACTCAACGCCTTCTCCAACCCCAAACCACATTTCCACTGCAAACATAGTAACTTTTGGTTTGCTTTGGTTTGCGATGATTTATGTCAGCCACAATAGGCGAGGGAGATTTAGAAAAATGAGGGCGGGTTTTTAGGAAAGCCGCCCTCGGTAGTTGTTTGTTATGGGATAATTGGGTTATTTTTTTGTTGCTTTTTTTGTGGGTTTTTTTGCGGCCGGTTTCTTTGTGGCAGCCTTTTTGGCTGGTGCTTTTTTGGCTGGCTTTTCTTCCGCTGCTGGTTCATCTACTGGGAAATCGCCTGTGGTGTCCTTCACAATGTTGTTGCGGAGCATTTCCACCTCGCGGTTGAGTTGGCTAATTTCGTTAGATTGGTTGCGAATGGTGAGCAACAATGCGTTCAATTCCTCATTGTCGATTGACTCTGGGTATTGCTCTTGCACACGAATCATGAAATCGCTGAGCACATTCATATAGTTGGTGAATGCGGTGTAAGGCGAGTCGTAGGGGCTGTAGTGCGAGTGCACTGAGCCGTCTTCGTTGTGCTTGGTGCTCATATAGAAGAAGTGGTCGCTTGCCTGGAGGTAGTACCAGTCTTGCTTGATGCGGCGGTCTTGGCAAAGGCGCACACGCTCACCGATGGAGTAGAGTTTCTTCACAGCCTCCTGTTGGAGAGTGTTGCCGAGCCATGCGCTGGTGTCGCGCGCCTCATCCGCCCAAGAAATTGGGTGCATCACTGGCATTTCGCCCACCGATTTCATTTTTGAAATCACTTCGCTTGGGGTGAAGAACTCGATTCCCTTTTCGGCCGCAAAGCGTGGCAACGCCTTCATAAACTCGAAGATGCCGCTTTCGCGTGGCTGCATTTCGCCAAAAGTCTCGTAGTTCATAAAGAGGTTGACGAGTTGTTCTTCTTCAGGAAGTGATGCAATCCAGTCGATATACTTGTCGGCTGTTAGCGGATATGATGCCCAGTCGGGGTTGCTGAAGCGGAACGAAATGTCGTCGCTCAATTTAGAGTTCTTCAACAGCAACTTCAACTTTGGAGCCACAGGTGAAGAATAAACGTAGTTAGGCGACTTCCAACCCAAAATGTGCTTTGCGCCTTCGGTAATCACGCCCTTGAAGCCCATATTCTGAACCATGGCAGAGATGTCGTCGTCGTAGATAAGCTCGGTGTTGCGGAACACCACTGGGTGCTTGCCAAAGAGTTGGAAAATCTTCTTGTCGTGGTCCTTCACCTGTGCCACAAACTCATCGGGATCTTCAAGCGAAGCGAGCGAGTGGGCGTAGGTTTCGCTGAGGAATTCCACGCAGCCGGTGTCGGCCAATTCCTTCATCGACTCGATGAACTCTGGCACATAGATTTCGAGCTGCTCAAGAGCGGAGCCGCTGATTGAGAATGCCACTTTGAATTTCTTGCCATACTGCTTAATCATATCAAGGAGCATTGCATTAGCTGGCAAATATGAGCGCTGTGCAATGCGGGTGATAATTTCGTCGTTGGCAAAATCATCGTAATAGTAATGGTCGTTACCAATGTCGAAGAATCGATAATTCTTCAGGCGGAATGGCTGGTGTATCTGGAAATAAAAACAAATTGCTTTCATTGCTTTATTTTTTAGTTGTTGATTTTATTCGTTTAAGATTGTTTTATCGGTTGATGAGACTCTTGTAAATGTCGATGACTTTGGCACCTGCCTTTTTCCACACAATCTGCTTCACTTCCTCAAGTCCCTTTTCGCGCAGTTCCTTATACATGGCAGGATACTTGATGATAGAATAGATGGCGTCGGCTATGGCGTTGGTGTCCCAATAGTCAACTTTAATCACATTATTAAGAATTTCGGCACAGCCGCTCTGCTTGGAGATAATGGACGGTACGCCCATCTGCATGGCTTCGAGTGGAGAAATACCGAAAGGCTCACTCACCGATGGCATGATATACACATCGCTGGCTTTGAGCATCTCGTACACCTCCTTGCCTCGCAGGAAGCCTGCGAAGTGGAAACGGTCGGCGATGCCACGACGCGCTGCCAAACGAATCATCTTCTCCATCATGTCGCCACCGCCAGCCATCACAAACTGCACGCCACGCACCTTGCTCAGCACCTGTGCGGCTGCTTCCACAAAGTATTCGGGGCCCTTCTGCATGGTGATGCGGCCGAGGAAAGTGACCACCTTATCGTGCTTTGGCGGCACGGTAACGTTGAGCAACTCCTCGCTCAGCGGCTCCACTGCATTGTGCACGGTGGTCACCTTGTCGGGTGAAATGCCGTATTTCTCAATCACGGTGCGGCGAGTGAGGTTGCTCACGGTGATAATGTGGTCGGCATTGTTCATGCCGTCTTTCTCGATATTGAACACTGTGGGATTGACGTTGCCACGGCTTCGGTCGAAGTCGGTGGCATGAACGTGAATCACCAATGGCTTACCTGTAACCTGCTTGGCGTGAATACCGGCAGGATAGGTGAGCCAGTCGTGAGAGTGGATAATATCGCATGGAATGGTGCGTGCAATCACACCAGCCACAATCGAATAATTGTTGATTTCCTCAACGAGGTTGTCGGGGTAACGACCGGAGAACTCGATGCAGCCCAGGTCGTTGGTGTTCATATAATTGAAATCACTGTAGATGTGATTTCTCAAATCAAAATAAGTCTGAGGGTCCATCACATTGCCGATACGACTTTGCACATATTCGCTGCTCACGTCGCGCCATGCGATAGGCGTGGTGTTGGCGCCAATGATTCGTGCAAATCCCTTCTCTTCGTCGCCCCAAGGCTTGGGTATAACGAATGTGATGTCCATGTCGCCGCAATCGTACATACCTTTCGTAAGACCGTAGCTTGCGGTTCCGAGACCACCGAGAATATGAGGGGGAAACTCCCAACCAAACATTAAAGCTTTCATATCGTCAGGTTAATATCAATTTACGGTTAAACATCAAGATTTTTCAACAAACGCAACACGCGGAGAATCTCGCCCACGTTGGCAGCGAAGCTCACTGCGCCACGGCCAATGAATGGTGGGTTGCCGTCGTAAAGCTCCGACAGGGTGCCGATAGCACCTTGCGACATTTCGTCCTCAAAGCCAATCATCATGCGATTCACGAACGAGAGGCCGCCAATGCCAAACACCTTCACATAGGCGTGGCAGTAGAAGCCCATGAGCCAAGGACGAGCCGACCCAGAATAATACGCCTTTTCGCGCTGCTCTGGATTGCCCACATACCAAGGATTATAGCCGTAACTGTTAGGGCTCAATGTGCGCAGTCCCTTAGGGGTGAGCAACTCGCGGGTGATGAAATCGAGAATGCGCTTGCGCTGGCGACGGTCGAGCGGCGTGTGGTCAACACCCACTGCAATCACCATATTTGGACGAACACTCAAATCGGTGTATGAGCCGTTCACATAGTCGTAGAGATAACCGTAGTCGTTAAGGAACGTGGGGGCGAAAGATTCGGCGTAAGCGTCGCTA
The DNA here is from genome assembly GCA_004557565.1 of Bacteroidales bacterium. Classification (GTDB taxonomy): domain Bacteria; phylum Bacteroidota; class Bacteroidia; order Bacteroidales; family Muribaculaceae; genus Sodaliphilus. The sequence goes on from SFGS01000094.1 coordinate 3,508, forward strand.
ATCTTCTGCCAGCGTTCCACACGGCTCTGCATCTGCTTGTCGTCGGCATACATCTGAAGCAGGAACATGAGCGCGTTATACCACAGCGCGTTGAATTCCACCAGATAGCCGGTGCGAGGAATGAGCGGAGTGCCATCGGGGCGCGCAGAATCCATCCACGACATAGGTTGGCGTGTGCCATCGGTGCGCACCAAGCCGTTGTCGTCGACTTGCAGATTCGGGTGCTTGCCATCGATAATAAAGTCGATGAGCTGTGCCACCAGTTCGCCATAACGCTCGCGTGCAGTAGGCACATCGGTATCGTGTGAATAGCGCTGAATAGCCCAAGCTGCCCACAGAGGCACATCGGGAAGGTCGATGCCCTGCAAATGCTTGTCGGGCTCACCAGTTTCCATCCAGCGAGTAAAAGCCTCTTTGGCGGTATCCATAATAGCCTCGAAGTCGGGGCGGTGGTGATTGGAGAGCGTGCAGCCTGGGAGAGCGATAAACTCATCGCGCGCACGCACCTTGAACCATGGATAGCCTGCAAACAGATAATGCCCGTCGGCGTTGGTCATATAAAATTGCTTTGCACTGTTTTTAAGGCAGTTGTAGAAGCTGGTGCGAGGCGTGCGGGTTTTAATCTCATCTTCATACATCTTGGTGAGCTGACGAGTGTTCACTTCGCTCACGCCAGCCGAGAAGATGATGGTGTCGCCCTTCTTCATGTCCACCTCAAAATAGCCAGGCACATACAGGTCCTCGGTGTAAGGAATGCCTCGCTCCAGGTCCTTGATATACTCGATGCCTTTATACCAGTGGGGGTCGAACACAAACTTAGGCTTGTGGTTCACCTGCATAAAGAGCTCAGGATAACCATCGTACATGCATGTGGAAATGCCGTTCGACACTTCCTTGTAATCGCGACTTGCCACTTGGTTTTCAACGCAAAGGTCGTTGGCATTGCGGAACGCCAAGAAAGGACGGAACTGGAGCGTGGTCTTAGAGTGAGCATCTACCAGAGTGTAGCGGATAAGGATACGATTCTCGTTGGTGATAAAGATTTTCTCACGCTTCAGAATCACGCCACCTACACGAAACGTGTGAGTAGGCACACGTTCGCAATCGTACTCTCTGATGTACTTGTGACCATTAGGACTGTACACGCCACCGGAATACCTGTGCAAGCCAAGGTTGAAAGGCGCACCGTGCTGAATCACCGTTTCATCAAGCGACGACAAGAGCACATGGCTGTTGTCGTCAATTTCAGGAACAGGAATCACAAGAAGTCCGTGCTGCTTTCTTGTGTTGGCTCCCACAATGGTAGTGCAGTGGTATGCACCAGATTGATTCGTGCGCAGCACCTCCAAGCGGAGCGACTGCTCAAGATTAATCAAAAGATTCTTATCAAATTTAAGATAACTCATGATAAGCGGTATTATGGGATATTTTTAGTTAATAATTTCCGTTGTTTGGTTTCGTCACGAATTTACATTTTTTTTGCAACTCTCGCAAATAAAATCGGCTCTAATTCTCCAAATCGGCAAATAATATGGTAAATTTTCGGAAAACGCATTTTCACAGCCGAAAATGGTTCAGTGGATAAATGCTGGAGGGCACAAAAACAAAAACATAAAAAACAGCCTTTTAGCGATGCCAGTGCTTCGCACCTGTCGTTAGTGCTGCGGCATGTCTGATTTCAAGCTGGGGCTTGAATCAGCCAAACCACAACCCTCACGCCGCCCTCTTACGAGGTCGGTGGCATCGCCAAAAGGATAAAAACCGCTCGCCTTCGGCGAAAAACCAATCTTCAGAAATTTAAATTTGCGTTAAATCAGATAAAAAAGTACCCAAATGCGTTTAACATGGTAGGGAAGCGATAATTCACATCCGCGTCAAATGGTTAATTTTCAATATATTATCATAATTATGAGCGGACGTGAAGTATCACGTCCCTACCATAATATTATTTTAATCAGGGGTTTTTCGCCGCGGCGAGCGGTTTTTATCCTTGGGGCAAAGTGGAAGGCCCTCGTAAGAGGGTGGCGGAGGGTCTGTGCGGTGGGCGGCATGGAAACTCGTTTCCAATGACGCAAAGCGCACAGTCGCACCGCCAAATGCGAAGCATTCCACTTTGCCCCAAGGCTGTTTTTTAGGTTTTTGACGACGTTTAATTTTGATGACAATGGGGCAAAAATGGTTTATTATTCGGGGGTGTTGTTTTCGCCCAAGCCAGGGCTGAACATCTTCAAGCCGTTGCGGTGGCATTTTATCAACAGTTCCTTTGGCATTTCCACAGGGTCGCCATCGATGTGCATAGGCCCAGCATGTTTGCGAATGATTTTGATTTCGCTGGCACGGTAAATCGCCACATGGCGGTTTTTGTCGATATTCTTAAAGAAAAGACTCAAACCCACCACTGGTGCCGAATAGAACTTGAAAGGCGAAATCACCGTCATGTCGATCATGCCGTCTTGCATACTGGCATGAGGGGCGATGAAGGAGTTGTTGCCATATTGTGCGGCATTGCACAGCGCAATCACAAACGCTTTTTCCTCCAATCGCTTGCCATTTATTTCTATAATGTAGTCCTCGCACTGGTAGTTGGCATACACCGAGAATGTCTTTTTAATATAGGTGGTAAAACCTCGTGTGCCGGCATTGGCAAAATCAAATGCCACTTGCGCATCAAATCCCATGCCGCAGGTGCACATGAATGGGCGGTCGTTGACCGTGCCATAATCGAAGTGCTCCACCCTATCATCGTTGATGAGCGAGAGTGCCTTTTTCACATTCATGGGAATGTTGAGGTGGCGGCCCAGTCCGTTGCCAGAGCCACAAGGCACCACAGCCAGAGCCACATCGGTGTTGATTACCGCCGATGCTGCGCCATTCACGGTGCCGTCGCCTCCGATAGCTACAAGCCCGTAGTAGCCATTATCCACCGCCTCGCGCCCAAAGCGATAGGCATCGCCCTCCGCCTGCACCACACGCACATCTACGGAAAAGCGAGATTTGTCGATTACAGAATCAAGCAAATCAGGAATTTGCTCCTGATTACCTGTCCCCGACTTAGGGTTAACCACTGCTAAGAGTTTCTTCATCTATCAAAAAAAATAAAATTCAAAACGCAAAATTAAGCATTTTCTTGCGAATGAGCAAGATGCAAAAAAAAGGCTACGACCACCAATGAGATGTCGCAGCCCATTTAAATCTTATTTAATGCAAAGGCATTATTTTTTCTTACGATTTCCGTAGCGGCTCATGAACTTATCAACACGACCAGCAGTATCGACGAGCTTTTGCTTGCCAGTGAAGAATGGGTGTGAAGAGCTGGTGATTTCAAGCTTAACCAATGGATAAGTTACACCATCAATTTCAATAGTCTCCTTAGAGTTTACAGTTGAGCGAGTGATGAATGTCTCTTCGTTTGACATATCCTTGAAAACCACTTCGCGGTAATTGTCTGGATGAATACCTTTTTTCATTTTTTTTATATCTAACTTTTTAATTTTACATAATTGTCCGGCGGTGGTAAACGCCGTAAAATTGTAATGGCTTGCAAAAGTACTAATTATTTTGAAATTACGAAAACTTTTCAGCCAACAATTTCTCGTTTTCACGCAAAACCGTGCAAAACCGTGCATAAAAGCCACACGCCACCTCAGCGCCAATGATTTTTTTGACCAATAATTTGCGAAATCATTTTTTATTACTAATTTTGCAACGTAAATCAAATACTGCTAATCTGATATTGGTGCAACTAAAATATCAAAATCACAAACACCGATTGACGTTCAGAATTAGTATTCCACATTTTTTATCATCATTTTCTGGTAATAAAACCATATCTTCTATGTGTTTTCAAAGCTGATGGCTAATCCCTTCGAATTTCGAGGCCCTCATTATGTATATACATGCATGCACATAGAACCTAACATCAAAATATATGTATAATATCAACGAACTGGAAGCAATGCCTTTGGAAGAGGTTCAAGCCTACGCGAAAAGCCTTGGCATAAAAAAGGTAGATTCCGAGACACTTGTTTACGACATTCTTGACCAGCAGGCAACCATCGCGAGCGCCAACACCGGTGCCACCAAGGCTTCGGAGCCGAAGAAGCGCAAAAGCGCCACTGTGGCCACTAAAAAGGCCGATGCGGCAAAGCCCAAGCAGGAAAAGAAGGTGGAAGATCCTAAAGAGACTACAGAAGTGAAGAAGAAAGCCACCAAGAAAAAGGCAGAAGCTGAAAAAGGCACAACGAAAGCGGCTACTGAAGAAAAGGCCGTGAAAGAGAAAAAGTCTGCTACCGCCACCAAATCCAAGAGCAAAACCACAAAAAAGGCTGCCGCTACTGAAGATGAAGCGAAGCCTGCTGCTGAGGAAGCGGCTAAAGAAACAGCTCCAGCCACCGACGGCGACGCTCAAGCAAAGCAAGAGAAAAAGCCACGCCGCCAGCGTATCGCAAAAGTGGCAGATAAAGCCGAGACCGCTCCTGCTGAAGAAACTATCGCTCCAACCGTGAACGACGAGCCACAGCAGCAAGAGATGGAGCAAGCACCAGAGCCACAAGCCGTGCAACAGCCCGAACACGAGATTCCATATCAGGAAGAAGAATATATCGCCGACGACGAATTTGCACCACAAAACCAGCAAAGCGATTTCCAAGACCTGTTCGGTGGCAGAAAGAATATGGGATTGGGCGCGTTCTTCAGCTCTTCGCAAACTTTCAAGCCTCGCACCAAAGAGGAAAAGGAAGAGGACGCACGCCGTGCAGAAGAGGCACGCCGCCGCGCCGCAGAAGAGGCAGCGAAAGCTCCTATCGTGATTCAAGAGCCTAAGGCTGAAAAACAACAGCCTGCCAACAACGGCAACGGCAAGAAGAACAAAAAGAACAAGAAGCAACAACAGCCACAGGAAGTGGCGGAAAATCCATACACCGACAATCCATACAACTTCGAAGGTATTCTCGATGGCGAGGGCTTGCTCGAAATCATGCCCGACGGCTATGGATTCCTCCGCTCATCTGACTACAACTACCTCACATCACCCGACGACATCTATGTGTCGCAATCACAAATCCGCAACAACGGTTTGAAAAACGGTGATGTGGTGTTCGGCACCATTCGCCCACCAAAGGAAGGCGAAAAATATTTCCCACTGTGCGAAGTGAAGGCCATCAACGGCCGCACCCCCGACTTTGTGCGCGACCGTGTGCCATTTGAGCACCTTGTGCCACTGTTCCCAGAAGAGAAATTCAACTTGGTGAGCACCAAGCACCCTAATATCTCCACCCGAATTGTGGATATGTTTGCGCCTATCGGCAAGGGACAGCGTGGCTTGATTGTGGCTCAGCCAAAAACTGGTAAAACAATTCTGCTAAAAGACATCGCCAACGCCATCGCGGAAAATCACCCCGAAACCTATATGATTATTCTGCTCATCGACGAGCGTCCGGAAGAAGTGACCGACATGGCTCGCAGCGTGAACGCAGAAGTGATTGCCTCTACATTCGACGAACCAGCCGACCGCCATGTGAAGATAGCAGAACTTGTGCTCGCTAAGGCTAAACGACTGGTGGAATGTGGACACGATGTGGTGATTCTTCTCGACTCTATCACTCGCTTGGCTCGCGCCTACAACACTTGCGCACCAGCATCAGGCAAGATTCTTTCGGGTGGTGTGGATGCCAACGCACTCCAACGCCCAAAACGCTTCTTCGGTGCTGCGCGTAACATTGAGAATGGCGGTAGCCTCACCATCATCGCCACCGCACTTACCGAAACCGGTTCGAAGATGGACGAAGTGATCTTTGAGGAATTCAAGGGCACTGGCAACATGGAACTCCAGCTCGACCGCAAACTCAGCAACAAGCGCATCTTCCCTGCTGTGGACATTATGGCTTCAAGCACCCGACGCGACGACTTGCTTTTCAATCAAGACACTATCAACCGCATGTGGATTTTGCGCCGCTTCCTGAGCGACCGCACTTCTATCGAGGCAATGGAATTTATCAAAGACCGTATGCTTCGCACATCGAGCAACGAAGAATTGCTGCTCACAATGAACGACTAATCCTCATCAGAGCTGATAATGGGAAGAATTTTAGCAATCGACTACGGACGAAAACGCACAGGCGTGGCAGTGACCGACCCTTTGAAAATCATTGCCAACGCTTTGGGCACATACCCCACCCACACGCTGATGGACTTCTTGAAAGACTATACGCAGCGTGAGGAAGTGGAAACCATTGTGATTGGGCTGCCGAAGCAGCTCAACGGTGAGCCGTCGGAAAGTATGCGCTACATCACACCTTTTGTGAACCGCATGAAAAAGGAGATGCCGCAAATGCCCGTCGTGATGTACGACGAGCGATTCACGTCGACCATCGCCCACAAGGCGATGATTGATGGCGGTATGAAGAAAAGCGACCGACGCGACAAGGCGAAAGTCGACGCCATTGCCGCCACCATAATTCTTACCGACTATTTACAAAGCAATTTAATATAACAAAAATATGATTCTACCAGTATATATCTACGGACAACCCGTGCTTCGCAACGAAGCCGAACTCGTGACCAAAGACTACGAAGGTCTGAACGAGCTTATCGAAAACATGAAAGAAACCATGTACGCAAGTAATGGTATAGGCATTGCCGCGCCTCAGGTGGGCGTGGGACTGAAGCTCGTCTATATTGACGTAGATGTGTTGAAAGATGATTTCCCCGAATTGAAGGGTGTGCAGATGGTGCTCATCAACCCTGAAGTGACCGTGGATGAAACAAGCCCCACCGTCACCAGAGAGGAAGGCTGCCTGAGCGTGCCTGGTGTAAACGAAAATGTGACCCGCCACAGCAAGATTCATTTGAAGTGGACCGATGAAAACTGGGTGGAGCACGAACAGGACATTGAAGGCTATCTGGCGCGCGTGGTGCAGCACGAATGCGACCACCTTGACGGACATTTGTTCATCGACTGGGTGTCACCAATTAGAAAACAACTGATTCGCAACAAGTTATCAAATATGATTAAGGGAAAAATCCGTTGCAGTTACAAGGTGAAATTCTACAATCCTAAGAAGAAATAAAAAATTAGTGGAAGATGTCTCACGACAGCCTCCACACACTTTAAATCTAATACCATGAAAAACACACGCACAAATGTAACAATTAAATTTGTAATAACAATAGAAAAAACAAATTTTTTTCAAAAAAAACTATTTTGACGATGGAAAACAATATTAAAATCACTCCAGAAGATGTGAAATACATCAAAATGGCTTGCGAATTGGCAAGCGACAACATAGATAAGGGCGGCGGTCCGTTTGGTGCCGTGATTGTGAAAAACGGTGAAGTGCTGGCTACCGGCTGCAATAGTGTGACTATTGACAACGACCCTACCGCACACGCCGAAGTGAACGCAATTCGCAAGGCTTGCAAATTGGTGAACAATTTCAACCTTGAAGGCTGCGTGATTTACAGCAGTTGCGAGCCATGCCCCATGTGCTTGAGTTCGCTCTACTGGGCAGGTGTGAGCCGCATCTACTACGCCAACACTCAAAACGATGCCGATGCTATCGACTTTGGCGATCATTTCATCTATGAGGAAATCGCAAAACCTCACTTGAAACGCCTCATTCCATGCATCCACGTCGATGAACCCACAGCCATTCTCCACTTCAAAAAGTGGGACGAGAAAAACGATAAAATCAAGTATTAATATCGCTTGTCGGATATTGACAATAATGGTCGCCCCTACAAGAGCGACCATTATTTTTTGGAAATGATATACATGTTGTCCTAAAAAAAATGCGATGAAATTCCGTTAGGAATTTGATGTGTGTAGGCAGGTATGCAGAAAAGATGTAATGGAGCGAAGCGAAATGGAATCTTTACGAACCTTTAGCTCGCTCGAACTTGTTCGGGCAAATGCCTGCAATAGATATATCAGGATGTTGCATTCCAGCGGAATGCGACAACATCAAATTGCCGTA
>SFGS01000015.1 GCA_004557565.1 Bacteroidales bacterium
AATTTTGTTTGTCTTTTAATGAGTGATAGCGAGCTATTACGAATTAAAAACAAGCAAAAGGCATCTTATAAAAACCGAAAGACCGCAAGAAGTAATCTATAAATTCCTTACACGGCCTAATGACCGATTTGGGTTTACTCGCACTCCGATTTCACGAAATGGTGGTGCGCCACACACTCATGGATTTTGCCTCTTGCCACTATGATATGGCGGTTTGCCATACCCGAAATCACACTCATTTCGTGGCTCACCAGTATGATGGTGGTGGTGGCTGCGAGCGTTTCCACTATTTGATAGAGGTGCGCCTCAAATTGCTTGTCGATGTAGCTCAATGGCTCGTCGAGCACCAGCACTGAGGGTTTAGAGATGATGGCGCGTCCAAGCAATGCGCGCTGGAGTTGTCCACCAGAAAGTTTGCCGATGGCGTGGCTGCGCACCTCGTCGAGCCGCACCAGTTTGATGGTGTCGTCCACCAGTTGCCTATCCTCTGCCGTGGTACGGCGAAATGGGCTGGTCATCAGCCCAGATGCTATCACTTCTTCCACGGTGATGGGAAATTGGCTGTCAATGGCGTTTTTCTGGGGCAGATAGCCGAATTTCAGCCTTTCCACCTGTTTGTCGCTCTCAAAGTAGAGCACGCTGCCCTTAGTGGGTTTGAGCAGATGCAATATCAGGCGGAGAATGGTGGTTTTTCCGCCACCGTTCGGTCCCGTTATTGCCACGAAATCGCCTTCGTTCACGGTGAGATTCACATCTTGAAGCACCATTTTCTCACCAAATGTGTGCCACACGTCGTTTATCGATATGATACAGGATTTTTCCATAGAGAGTGTGTATGCCCTACTTTTGCTTTACTGGTGGAGCCAACGCGTCCACTATTTTTGTCAATTCTTCGTCAAGATGCTTGCTCATGGGATTGATGGTCACTTTCTTCACATCAAGTCCTTTGAGCAGTTCGCTGGCTTGGCGACTGTCGATTTGAGGTTGGAGAAACAGCACCTCTGCGCCACTTTTGCGTGCCATGTCGATGCGCGCACGCAAATCACCCACGGTGGGCTCTTTGCCATTGTCGAGCGACACTTGGCGCAAATCGTAGTCGCGCGCAAAATAGCTCAACGTGGGGTGCCACACTAAAAATGCGCTGTCGGGCACCGATTTCAGTCGGGCAGCAAACTCCATGTCCATCTGGCCAAGCTGCGCTTGCAGTGCATTGTATCGCTTGGTGAAGTATTTCTTCCACTTCGGGTAAAGCTCCACCAACTCGGCATACATGTTGGCGGCAATGATTTTCGCATTGCACACCGACACCCACACATGCGGATCCACATCGCCCTCGTCGGCATCGTGACCGTCGATAAAGTTCACGCCTTTCGAGGTGTTGATAATGGGCAAGTTGGGGTTGTTGCTTCTCACCTTTGTAAGTATGGCAAGTTCGTAGCCGATGGTACCCATCGTGAAGTAGGCATCGCTGCGCTCTATCGCCATCATCATGTTCATGCCGGGTTCGTAGGTTTCGGGGTTGCTCTCGTCGTCGAGCAGGCACACCACATTCACCTTCGAGCCAGCAATGGCCTCAAGCAGATAGTGCTGCGGCTGAATGCTCACCACCACCGACGGCTTGCCTTTTCGGACAGAGCTACACCCCACCCCCACCTGACCGACCACCACAAGGGCAATCATCGCCAGTGTCAAAACAGTATATCTTATCGTTTTTCTCAAATCTATATCGCTGTTTTGCTGTTATTCTCAGTTATTGCAATTCCACAATCAGTGTGGAGAATGCGTCTAATGTCACTTTTCCTTTCTTGAAATTAGCCTTGCCTGTGGTGGAAAGCACCTTCTTGGCTTCGCCCTCCACTGTCATGGTTTGCTTCTTGGCTGTGGGGTTGAGTGCCACCATCACTTTCTGACCTGCCGCGCTGCGCACATACACCATAGGGTAAACCTGACCGCCCTTCACGTTCAGCAACTTCCAGTCGGCATCGTTGCCAAGTGCTGGATTTTCGGCACGGAGTTTGAGCAGGGTGCGCACATAATTGAGCATCGAAGCCTTGTCGACTTCCTGTGTTTCGACGGTGAGTTTGCCGTTTTCCGTGTCCACGGGGAAATAGAGTTTCGATGCATCGCTCACGGTCGAGAATCCGGCGTTTGCGCCATTGGTCCACTGCATTGGGGTGCGTGTGCCTGCGCGCTCACGGCTGCCTTCCTTCGATGGCAAATTCATCTGATATTTCATGCCTATCTCGTCGCCATAGTAGATGAATGGCACGCCTGGCATGGTGAGCGAGAAGGTCATTGTCACCTTCAGTTGCTCCGGCGTGTTGCGGCTGCCCACATTCGGGCGTTGGAAGTCGTGGTTGGCTGTAGGAATGGCAATGTAGCCGTCGTTTTTGGTCTTTGCGTAATTCTCGGCATACACATCGATGAATTTCTCCAGATTACCTTTGCCAGCACGGTCGAAGTAACATTCCTTGTCAGGATTGGGGTTGTTGCCCTGCCATGGGGTTCCTTTTGGGAAAAACAAAGTGGAATAGCATTTCTGCCCAATGTGTATCATAAAGTCGATATTGAAGCCGGCAGGAATCGACACCTGTGGGTCGCACCACTCGCTCACCAGTATGTGGTTAGGATATTTCGCGTCCATCCAAGTGCGCATCTCTGCCCAAAGTGCCTTTATCGCCTTCTTGTCTTTGTCGCCTTTCACCAGCGATGCCGCCATGTCCACTCTAAAGCCGTCCACACCCTTGTCCATCCAGAATGCCATGATGTTGCGCAATTCTCTGCGCACAGCCTGTGGGCCGGGTGCGTCGCACGACTGCTCCCATGGGTGATTTGGATCGGGGTTGGCATAGCCATAGTTGAGTGCCGGCTGGCACATATAGTAGTTCTTTTCGTAATATTTTGCTCGTGGAGCATCGGCTTCCACCCATTTGCCACGTTTGCTCACGGCTGGGTCGGCTTCGAGTTTGCGCTCGGCGATGATTTTCACTTCCTTTTGTGGAATTTCGTTGCTCCAGATGTAGTAGTCACTATATCGCATGTCGGTGCCCTGTGCCGATTCCTTAAACCACTGGCACTGGTCGCTGGAGTGGCCAGCCACAAGGTCGAGCAGCACGCGAATGCCGCGCTTGTGTGCTTCGTCGATAAGTTTCACCAAGTCGGTGTTGGTGCCGAATCGTGGGTCCACCTTGTAGAAGTCGATGATGTCGTAGCCGCCGTCGAACCACCCCGACACAAACACAGGATTCAGCCAAATCACATTCACGCCAAGCCCCTTGATATAGTCGAGGCGGCTGGTGATGCCTGGAATGTCGCCAATGCCGTCGCCGTCGCTGTCTTGATAACTTGAAGGATATATTTGATACGCCACCGCTTTGCTGAGCCATTCAGGTCCCTTATTGCCAGCAAAACCCATCATCGGCATGGCTGTCAAAGCCATAGCCAACGCCATTTTCTTTACCGAAATCTTCATTTCTTACAAATACTGTTTAGTTATTAGTTAATAGTCTTGAATTCCCATCCGCCTCATTTTGCGGATTCGGTGAATGGTCACACAAAGTTAATAAAAATCACCCAAACCCCCACACCCAATCACATCAAATCCTATGGCGAAAAGTTAAATATTACCAACATCCGCCAAAAGCAGAGCCATGAAATTGGTGGTTAGCGGTTTTTGCTATAACTTTGCGAGTTAATAGCGGCATTGTGCCGTTATCACAACTAACATATTACTCTGTTTAGCCCGGCTACCCGGGTCCGGCAACAAAACAAATTCTAAAAACATTATGGCAAAACAAGAAGACGTTTTCAAAAAAATTGTATCACACGCTAAAGAGTACGGTTTCGTGTTCCCTTCAAGTGAAATCTACGATGGCCTCGGTGCTGTTTACGACTATGGCCAAAACGGTGTGGAGATGAAAAACAACATTAAGCGCTATTGGTGGGAAGCTATGACCCTGCTCCACGAAAACATTGTGGGCATCGACTCGGCTATCTTCATGCACCCCACTATCTGGAAGGCAAGCGGACACGTTGACGCTTTCAACGACCCTTTGATCGACAACCGCGACTCGAAAAAACGCTACCGCGCTGATGTGCTGATTGAAGACGAAATCGCAAAATTCGACGATAAAATCAACAAGGAAGTGGCTAAGGCTGCTAAGCGTTTCGGCGAAAGTTTCGACGAAGCCATGTTCCGTCAAACCAACCCTCGCGTGCTTGAGCATCAAAGCAAGCGCGACGAATTGCACCAGCGCTACAGCGATGCAATGAACGCCAACGACCTGAAGGAACTTCGCCAAATCATCGAGGATTACGGTATCGTTGACCCAATTTCTGGCACTAAGAACTGGACCGACGTGCGTCAGTTCAACCTCATGTTCAAGACTCAGATGGGTTCAAGCGCCGATTCCACTATGGACGTTTACCTCCGCCCCGAAACTGCGCAAGGTATCTTTGTCAACTTCCTCAACGTGCAAAAGACTGGCCGTATGCGTATTCCTTTCGGTATCGCTCAAATCGGCAAGGCTTTCCGCAACGAGATTGTGGCTCGCCAATTCATTTTCCGTATGCGTGAATTTGAGCAGATGGAAATGCAATTCTTCGTGCGTCCTGGCGATGAACTCGAATGGTTCAAGAAGTGGAAGGAAGCGCGCCTGAAATGGCACAAGGCTCTGGGCATGGGCGACGAGAAGTATCGCTTCCACGACCACGAGAAACTTGCTCACTACGCCAACGCCGCTACCGACATCGAATTCCAGATGCCATTCGGCTTTAAGGAGGTGGAAGGTATTCACAGCCGCACCGACTTCGACTTGAGCCAACACGAGAAGTTCTCTAAGAAGAAAATCCAATACTTCGACCCTGAACTCAACAAGAGTTACACTCCTTATGTGATCGAAACCTCTATCGGCGTTGACCGTATGTTCCTTTCTGTGCTTTGCTCAAGCTACGACGAGCAGCAGCTTGAAGGTGGCGACACCCGCGTAGTGCTCCACTTGCCTAAGGCTTTGGCTCCTGTGAAGTGCGCTATCCTCCCATTGGTGAAGAAGGACGGTCTTCCAGAAAAGGCTCACGAAATCATGAACATCCTGAAGTTCGACTTCGCTTGCCGCTACGACGAGAAGGATTCTGTGGGTAAGCGCTACCGCCGCATGGACGCTATCGGCACTCCTTACTGTATCACCGTAGATGGTCAGACGCTCGAAGACAACACCGTGACCGTGCGCGACCGCGAAACTATGGAGCAGCAGCGCGTGTCAATCGACGAGCTTCACACTATGATTAGTCGTGAATGTAGCCTCAACAATTTGTTGAAGAAACTTGTGTAACATCAATTTTTTAACACATCAATAAATGAAGAAATTCCCTTTATTCATAATGCTGGCGTTGCTCATCGGCGCAGTGCTCACCTCTTGTGTGGACAGCAACAGCGACATCGACACCACTTGGCGCGATGCCAACCTGAAGTTCTACCAAGAGCAGATGCAACTGAAGGACGCTAACGGCAACCCCTACTACAAGCTGATTGTGGCTCCGTGGGACGCTAACGCCCAAGTGCTGGTGCACTGGTACAACGACCCCGCCAAGACCGCCGAGAATCTCTCGCCGCTCTACTCCTCTACGGTCGATGTGAAATATCGCCTCACCATGTACGACGGCACTCCTAAGGATTCTTCGTTCAACTTGACTACGCAGTACGGCGACAGCATTTTCCGCACCAAACTCACCACCGTGATCAACGGTTGGCCTATCGCCATCACCAAAATGCACATTGGCGACAGCTGCCGCGTGGTGGTGCCTCACACCCAAGGCTACGGTATCTACGACTACGGCAATATTAAGGGCTACTCCACTTTGGTGTTCGACATCAAGCTCGTAGGCATCCCCTACTACGAAGCAAAACCATAATAGCCACAAAGCTATTACCCCATACACAAAACCGGTGCATCAGCAAAAGCCTGATGCACCGGTTTTTATTTTCGCATAATTTTTGCATGGTAGGGACGCGATACTTCGCGTCCGCGACAAATAACTGATATTCAATATAGTATCACAATTAAGGGCGGACGTGAAGTATCACGTCCCTACCGGATTTGGTTTTTCGCCGAAGGCGAGTGGTTTTTATGTTTTTTGTTTCGGTGCCCCCAGTATTTATCCACTGAACCTAACGTAGGGACATGCCTTCGGCATGTTTCAATGCCACCCACCATCAAGGCATTAATTCCAGAAGGCAAGCAGGCATGTTTCAATGCCCACTCGCCATCAAGGCGCTCACTTCATCTCCTCGATGCGGAGCTTCTTAGGCCCGTTCATTGCCACACGCACTTTGGCGGTGAATGATTTGTCGCCACGCTTCCAACTCACCTCAAACCAGTGGTCGGCACCTGCTGGCTTCACGTCCTTCACCTCGTAGCGAATACGGTTGCCGTCGGCATCGGTGGCTTCCGAGGGTCCACCGTTCATGGCTGTGAGTTGGCTCAGCACCTTATTGGTCACATCGCCGCCAATTCGTCGGCTCACATTCGCGCCACGGTTTAGTGCGCGCACATATTCGTCCATCACACGCTGCACAAATGGCTCGGCATCTTTCTCGATATCCACTTCGGGAGTGAATTTGTGCGGATTTCTAATGCTGTCGGCACGCTTGTCCATAAAGGTGTCGAGGTCGAGCATGTGCTGCGTTTGCACCTCACACACCGAGTCGGCACGCTTCACCGAGTCGATAGAGTCTTGCTTTGCCTGAGCCGCCTTTTCCTCCGCGCTCTTGCCGCAGCCATTTCCGCCGATGGTGAGTACCGCCATAGCGGCTGCTATAAAATAAAAACTGCTTTTCATATTTAAAAAGGGGGACGCACAAATTAGCGCGTCCACCATCATAATTTCTGATTATTAAATGTCGTTATTACCAAACGATAGCACGTTCGGCAGGAGCAAGCCACATCTTGTCGCCTTCCTTCACACCGAATGCGTCGTACCAGGTGTCGATGTTGCGCAAAGTGGCGTTCACACGGTTGCGGCCGATTGAGTGTGGGTCGCTCTTGGTTTGCTGATAGATGGCTTCTTCAGTCATGTGTTCAGCCCAGATGCGGCCGTAGCTCAAATAGAAGCGTTGCGCTGGGGTGAAACCGTCAATTTCCTTACCTTCTTGGAATTGCTGAGTGGTCTTGAACGCATCGTAAGAGATACGCAAACCGCCTTGGTCGGCGATGTTCTCGCCAAGGGTGAGGTGACCGTTAGCCTTCAAGTCGCCCACCACGGTGATTTGGTCGAATTGGGCGGCGAGTTTTTCAGCGGCTGCGGTGAAGCGTTTGCTGTCGCCGGCTGTCCACCAGTCCACCATATTGCCATCGGCGTTGAAGTTACGGCCTTGGTCGTCGAATCCGTGAGTCATTTCGTGGCCAATCACCACACCGATAGCACCATAGTTGGTAGCGTCGTCGGCATTCACATCAAAGAAAGGTGCTTGCAGAATGGCTGCTGGGAAGCAGATTTCGTTGGTGGTTGGGTTGTAGTAAGCGTTCACGGTTTGTGGAGTCATGCCCCATTCGCTCTTATCCACTGGCTTGCCGAATTTCTCAAGATTGCGGAGAGTTTCCACATAGGTAGCGGCAGCCACGTTGTCGTAAAGCGACTTGGCTGGGTCGATAGTCAGTTTGCTGTAGTCGCGCCACTTGTCAGGATAGCCCACCTTCACGGTGAATGAGTTGAGCTTCACCAAAGCGTTGATTTTGGTGGTGTCGTTCATCCAAGTGAGGTTGGCGATACGGGTAGCGAGAGCCTTACGCAAGTTGTCAATCAGTTTCAGCATCTTCGCCTTGCTTTCGCCGGCAAAGTATTTGTTCACATAGAGTTCGCCCACTGCCTCACCGAGCAAACTGTTAGGGAAGCCGAGTGCGCGTTTCCAGCGAGCCTTCTGCTCCTTCTGACCGTTGAGCAAACGGCCGTAGAAGTCGAAGTTAGCATTCACGAAGTCGTCGCTCAGCACGCTGGTGCTGCTCTTGATAATCAAACCTGCCACATAATATTTTATGTCTTGTTCGGAGAGGGTGCTCATCAACTTCTGAGCCACAGCCATCACCTTAGGCTCGGTCAGAATCACTTGCTTCACATCCTTCACGCCCATCAGTTCAAAGTATTTAGCCCACTGAATAGCAGGATAGTCCTTTTGGAGCATATCGATGGTATAGATGTTGTAGAGCTTATTGTAGTCGCGAGCTTCAGCGCGGCTCATCTTAGCCTCAGCAAACTGATATTCAATATTGTAAATCACCTTAGCGGCCTTTTCAGCCTCTTTCTTCTTGTAGCCGCTCAGTTGGAAAATCTTAGAGAGATACGCACGGTAAGCCTCTTGCTTCTTCTTGCTGTCGGCGTCGGTGTTCAAATAGTAGTCGCGGTCGGGCAGACCAGATGTGCCGGCGCTCAGCCACATCACATTCAAATCGCTGTTCTTCAAGTCGGTGTCCACGCCGATGCCGAAGAAAGGATTGCCCTTATACAAGTGCTGGTCAGCGATAAACGCAGTGAAATCAGCCTTCTTGCTGAAAGCCTTCACCTTGTCGAGGTCCTTTTGCAATGGAGCGGCACCCTCTTTGTTCAGGCGAACACTATCCATAGCCATATTGTAGAGGTCAGCCACCTTCTGCCCAACAGAGCCGAAAGCGTGCTTTTCCTTCGAGAGATTCTCAAAAAGTTCACGGATTTGCTTACGGTTAGTTTCAGCCAAATCGTTAAACACACCGTAGCTTGAGTATTCAGGCTTCATAGGATTAGCCTTCAACCAGCCACCGCCAGCATACTGATAGAAGTCGTCGCCTGGACGCACACTCATATCCATGTCAGCCTTATTCACACCATGCACAGCACCCTGCGCAGCGGCAGGAGCCTGAGCGTCGGCAGCCAAAGCCGCAACAGCCAAAGCCGCCACCATAGTAATTTTCTTCATCATAATCACATAATTAAAAAAATCTCAAAAATTTCTTCTCAAAAAAAGAACCATAACATTTCTGCAAATTTACAAAAAAAACCCAAACCACCAACAAAAAATCCCCACCCCCACACCCCACACTTTCTTATCATCCGAGCACTCAGAGCACTCAGAGAAGCTGGCTAACGCCAGCCCCCACCAAACCCCAGTCCCCACCATCTCCTCCAAAATCCGAGTGCTCCGAGTTGCTCCGAGTGCTCCCAAAATCCCCACCCCAAAAAATCCGAGTTGCTCCGAGTGCTCCGAGCTGCTCCCAAAATCCCCCACAAAAAAATCCACAAAAGCAAAAAAATCAAAAAAATCCCCCAAAAATCTCCTAATCCCCAAGATTTTCCCTACCTTTATCATCCCCAACCATTTAATAATTAAGTATGTCAGAATTCATTCCGCATAAGGGCTATTACCGCAATTTGATAGTCTATCAGATAAGTGAAATCATCTACGATATCACCTATGTGTTCACGCAGCGCTTCTTGCAAAGAGGCGACCGCACCATCGACCAAATGATACAAGCAGCCCGAAGTGGAAAGCAAAATATAGCTGAAGGCAGCAGTGCAGGCACCACATCGAAAGAGACCGAAATCAAACTCACCAATGTGGCAAAAGCCAGTCTACAAGAACTATTGCTCGACTACGAAGACTACCTGCGAGTGCGAGATTTAGAGATTTGGGATAAGGAAAGCGAAAAAGCCCTCATCACCCGAAAAATCTGCGCCACCAACCGCGACAGCGCCTACTACCGCGAAGCCGTAAAAATCAGAAGCGACGAAACGGTAGCAAATATCGCCATCATCCTCATCCACCAAGCCGACACCCTACTCAAAAAACTCATCAACCGCCAAAAACAAGATTTCTTACAACAAGGCGGCATCAGAGAACAAATGTCTCAAGCCCGAAAATCCTACAGAACCAATCAAAAATAATCCCAAAAAATCCCCATCCTCAAAAAATCCGAGTGCTCCGAGCTGCTCCGAGTGCTCCGAGTGCTCCCCAAAAATCCCCACCCCTCAAAAAATCCGAGTGCTCCGAGCTGCTCCGAGTGCTCCCAAAAAATCCCCACCCCTCAAAAAATCCGAGTGCTCCAAGCTGCTCCGAGTGCTCCCAAAAAAGCTATCGTCCAAAAATCCCCACCCTCAAAATCCGAGTTGCTCCGAGTGCTCCGAGTTGCTCCGAGTTGCTCCGAGTGCTCCAAAAAAGCTATCGCAAAAAATCCACCATCCCCAAAAAATCCGAGTGCTCCGAGCTGCTCCGAGTGCTCCCAAAAAAGCTATCGCCCCAAAAAAATCCCCACCCAAAGCCCCTCATCCTCTCCCAAGCCAAGCACCAATAGTGCGCTACAGCGCCTTACCATCACCTCTACCAAGCCCCATAAATGCCCCACACCATTTTGTCATTGCCCCACGACCCACCACACACTATCTTTGCTTCCAAAAAAGCCAAATCAGCCATGTTCACAAACACAATGCTTTTCAATTCCGCCTGCGAAACCGAAACATCTCGTCGTCGTAGGCTATACGCCGAAAATTCCCACAGCGAATATATCGCCGAAACTCACACCAACGAAAAGGAAATCGAGCGCATCGCCGAAAATTCCCTTCTTATGCCATTGATGCGCGATGCGTGGGTTGATGGCATTCCTGCCCCTTCCACTTTGTGGCATGGCTTGTGGAACGAAGGCGAAATCGCTTGTCTTTTCGGCGATCCAAACATCGGCAAATCACTGCTTGCCAATCAAATCGCCAACGAGGCAGCCGCCATGGGGCATCAAGTCCTCTATGTCGATTTCGAAAACCCCGACATACATTTCCACTCACGCTACACCTCCAAAGAAGAAACATTCATTGGTAATTACGGAAATATCCACTATGTTGGGCTCCGCTTCGACACAGCCCACTCAGCCTCTTACACTATCGAGCAAAAATTTCAAGCCATTCAAGACGCAATCCTCGTCCACCGCACACCTGTGGTTATTATCGACGACATCTCTCACATTCTCCCTGCCAAGTTTTCCGAGCGTTCGCAAAGCATTCTTCACCAACTTCGCCACTTGGCACAAAATTGGCATGTGGCAATTCTTGTGCTCGCACACACTCGTTATCATCGCCCCGATACGCCGCTTTCCATCACCCATCTTGCTGGCTCGCGTGAATTTTCCTTCGCTTTCGATTCCATTTTTGCGCTCGGAAAAGTCACCAACGAACTTCCTGCCACCGACGGCGAAGCCCTCGTTCCCACCCATTATATCCGCCAGTTCAAGGCACGAGCAGCAGCCATCACCTATGATGAAGACCATGTGATGCGACTGCACCTAAACAAACGCCCAGGCACGGAACTCGCATTCCATATCATCGACAACTTCGGCATCGAAGCCCAACTCATCACGCCCTCACATCTTTATCCCGACAGCGAAATCCTCACCCAAATTCTTCAACTCCACATTCAAGGGCTATCCCTTCGTCAAATAGCCACTCAACTCAGCATATCCCCATCATTCGTGTTTCGCACCATTTCACGACAAGGCGCACGCATCGAGCGCATGAAATCTTCCACCGAAGCAAATTCAAATTCCACCACAGAAAGTGTTTCAGGTGTTTCGGGTGTTTCAGGTGTTTCAGGTGTTTCAAGTGTTTCAAGTGCTCCTTCTCCTCAAACCACCCCAGCGGAAGACACTTCAGAGACGCCAATCTCTCCAATCATCAAAGCACTAAAAGAAATGGTAGCCGCCACTGGCATACCTACCCTTGCCACGCCATACATCCACGCCAATTCTCCATTCAAAGAAGTGTTCCAGCACCCCGAAATCTTCAAAGCCCACCGTTTCTCTTTCGCTTGCCCACATTATTATGAATCACTCATCAAGCAGCATTGCAGCCTGTCGCAACTCATGGCGAAACCCAGTGCGTCGCTCCAAGTTTATGATTACGACATCGACTCCGAATCGCCAATAATGCGTCGAGGCACCCTCGTTTACAATACCTCAACACGCCAACTCGGCATACTCCCAGCCCATGGCGAAAGCATGGAGCCTTATCCTCACGTATTTCCAGAAGGCACCACCTCCGAAATGCTCACCCAAGCCCTCTACGCCCAAGTTGCCCAGCACGCCACCCAAGAAACCTCCCCCGATTCCCCACACAGCGTGTGCGATAGTGCTTCTTCACAGCAAACGTCCGTCCCCAATCCTGCCACCCTTATTCCCCACAATCTGCTTCCCCTCATTTTCCCTAAATTCAAGCAGAGAGAATAGTGCGTCTCTTAATATTCGGGGGAAAAAATTTGGAAATGATATACAAGTTGTCCCTGTGATTATTTAGTAATGATTGAAAAAAATCCCGTAGGGATTTCATCGCATCTTCTTCGGGACAACTTGTATATCATTGCCAAAAAATTTGGGGGGAGGGGTTTTATAATTGGGGGCAATGTGGTAACTTTGTGGTGAAATTTAATTATAACTCCAACAGTCAAAATTCATGCAGCAAAAAATTATCATCTTGGATTTCGGCTCGCAGACCACTCAGTTGATTGGTCGTCGCGTGCGCGAACTCGACACGTTTTGCGAAATTTTGCCCTACAACAAGTTCCCTGTTGGCGATGAGTCGGTGATTGGTGTGATTCTTTCCGGTTCGCCCTATTCTGTTCACGACCCTGAAGCCTTTAAGGTGGATTTGAGCCAGTTCGTTGGCAAGGTGCCTGTGCTTGGCATCTGCTACGGGGCGCAGTACATATCCCACTGTGGCGGTGGCAAGGTGGAGAAAGCCGACTCTCGTGAGTACGGTCGTGCCCATCTTGAAGAATTTGATGCCTCAAATCCTCTGTTGAAGGGCTTTGAGCCAAATTCTCAGGTGTGGATGAGCCACGGCGACACCATCACGGCTATTCCTGCCGACTGCAAGGTGATTGCCTCGACCGCTAATGTGAAATATGCCGCCTACGCCAGCACCACCAACCCTGTGTGGGCTGTGCAGTTCCACCCCGAAGTGTTCCACAGCCTACAAGGCACCCAGTTGCTCCGCAATTTCGTGGTTGATATTTGCGGCAGCCGCCAAGAGTGGAGCGCAGCTTCGTTTGTGGATACCACCATCGCTGAACTGAGAGCGCAACTGGGCAACGACCGTGTGATTCTCGGTCTGTCGGGCGGTGTGGATTCGAGCGTGCTGGGCGTATTGCTCAACAAGGCTATCGGCAAAAACCTGACCTGTATTTTCGTGGACCACGGTATGCTCCGCAAAAACGAGTTCCAACAGGTGCTCCACGACTATGAGGGACTGGGACTGAATGTGATTGGCGTTGATGCCAGCGAGAAATTCTTTGCCGACCTTGAAGGTGTGACCGATCCTGAACAGAAGCGTAAAATCATCGGCCGCGACTTTGTGGAGGTGTTCAACGCCGAGGCGAAGAAGATTACCGACGCTAAATGGCTGGCGCAAGGCACCATATATCCCGACCGCATCGAGAGCCTGAACATCACCGGCAAGGTGATTAAGAGCCACCACAATGTGGGCGGTCTGCCTGAAGAAATGCACTTGCAACTGTGCGAGCCGCTGAAGTGGCTCTTTAAGGACGAGGTGCGCCGTGTGGGCCGTCAGCTTGAAATGCCCGACCGCCTGATTAAGCGTCACCCATTCCCAGGGCCAGGCTTGGCAGTGCGCATTTTGGGCGACATCACCCGTGAGAAGGTGCAAATTCTGCAAGATGCCGACGATATCTATATCCGCCACATGCAGGAATACATCTGCGAAGATGGCGAACGCCTCTACGATAAGATTTGGCAAGCCGGCACTGTGCTGCTGAGCACTGTGCGCTCGGTGGGCGTGATGGGCGACGAACGCACCTACGAACACCCTGTGGCACTGCGTGCGGTGACTTCGACCGACGCAATGACTGCCGATTGGGCACATCTTCCCTACGACTTTATGGCTAAGGTGAGCAACGAGATTATCAACAAGGTGAAAGGCGTGAACCGCGTTTGCTACGACATCTCCTCAAAGCCACCAGCAACCATCGAATGGGAATAATTCCCCCGCCCCACGCTAATTCCAATTCCTCACACAGATCTCACACAGAAGAAAGTGGACAATAGGGGCTTGAAATTTTGGAAGTTAAGAAGTTAAAGAAGTTAAGGAGTTAAGACGGCACTTTTGCCGTTCCTTATCCTTAACCCCAAATCGGTCATTAGGACGTGAAAGGATTTTTTAGATCACTTCTTGCGGTCTTTCGGTTTTAATAAGATGCCTTTTGCTTGTTTTTAATTTCGTAATAGCTCGCTATCACTCATTAAAAGACAAACAAAATTCATTCTTCTAAAAATCAGAAATACCACAAGTCCTAATGACCGATTTGGGGTTAACTTCTTTCTTTTGTCTATATCCATGTGCCCCCTTCGCCCACAAAAGCCGTAGAGCATCTGTGAGATTTTCCGCCCACTAAAGAAAATCCTGTGAGATCTGTGGAATCTGTGTGATGAAAGAAACTACACTTTCAGCTGGAGGTGGAAGCGGAGGAGCAGGCGTGTGATTTGGATGATGATGAGGGAGAAGATGATGGAGGCGGCGATGCCGATGAGGCCGTGGTTCCACTCGGCTGGGAGCAACTGAAATTCCCACATCTGCTTGAACGCATACCAAAAGAATGGCAGTGCGTAGCAAGTGAGGGTGGCGGTACCGGCTGGCGCTATCACATTGAACCACGCCGATTTGCCTTTCTCATCCACAAGCCAATGCACACAAGGGGTGGCAATGAAAAGTATCACAAGGCAAATGAAAAGCCATGTGGGAGTGGCGAGGTTTTTAGAAATTATCCAAAAATGATGGCTGACGAGGGTGCACAGCCCTGCCACCATAGCCATTGCCACGAACACCGGGAAGATGCGGCGGTGCTGGCCGCTGGTGGCCATGCGGTGCAGCAGGAGCGATGCCACCATGCCCGACATCACCAGCGCAGGGTGGGTCCAGCCACCAGGCCAGAACGGCAAGAATATGTTGCGACTGAAATACTGCTCTGGAATGATGCCACCTTGGGCGTTGATGATGCAAAGCAGCACCACGGCACCCCATGCGCAGAGGGTGTAGCGCAGGCGTGAGCGTGTGAGCAGATAGAGTACTGCCGACACCAAGTAAGCCCAGCCAATTAGCCCCAATATGCCCCACCAACCAGTGTGGAAGGGTTTACCAATGGCATCGTAATGAAGCATAATGGCAAACAGCAGCGCAATGCCCAAGCCCTTGAGCACCTTTTGCGGCACACCTTTGAGCATCGCGGGACCTTTGTCGTAGTTGAGCCACACGAGGAAGAAACCAATGGTCATCAATAGCATGAACAGCCCTGTTTTGCAAGCGTTGAGGGTGAACAATCCCATCACCACCAGCGCCACGGTGCGGTCGAGCACATGACGTAGCACACCGAGCACATTGCCAGCGGTTTTGCGCAGTCGGCTCTGCATGGCAAAGGGTATCGACATGCCCACGCAAAAGAGGAATCCGGGGAAAACGATGTCGGAAAAGCCGAGCATATCTTCTTCGGTTTCGGCATGCCCGAGCCAGTGCGGCAAACCGTCCACGCCGGGAATATCGTTGACGAAAAGCATGAGCAGCATGATGATGGCGCGCATCACATCAATGGTGGCGATGCGCTTTGAGGCGGTGGGAGTAGAGGGATGAGTAGTCATCATAATATCTGTGATATAGAAAATGAATTAGCCTTTTAGTTCTTACAAATTTAAGGGATTTTTTCTATATTTGCACCATATATGGCCGACAGAATGACACCGGAGCAGCGCCGACGCTGTATGCAGCATGTGCACAGTAAAGATACTGCGCCCGAAATGATTGTGCGCCGTTGGCTGTGGAAGCACGGCTTCAGATACCGCCTGCACGTGCGGAGGCTGCCCGGCACGCCCGACATTGTGCTACACCGCTACCACACAGTGATTAACGTGAATGGGTGTTTTTGGCACGGCCATGAAAACTGCCGCCTATATCGCTTGCCCAAGAGCAATTCCACATTTTGGCAAGCGAAAATCACGCGCAACCGTGAGCGCGACGCCGCTAACTGCGAGAAACTGAAGAAAATGGGGTGGTATTCAATCACCATTTGGGAGTGCGATTTGCAGGGCGAGCACCAGAAAAGCACGCTTCAGCACTTGGGCTTGGAACTGAGCAAAATCCTGCTGCGCCTCAACGCCCCTCAGCCCTACTCCGCCCCTGAATCCCAGCCCATGCCCATTGCCGCCGAGGCCGAAGTCGCCTACGGAAAGAAAGCAGACAAGTCAACGAGCCAACAGGTCAACGAGTCAACAAGTCGATGATTCGAAATCTCGAAAATTCGAAGATTCGAAGATTCGAAGATTCGATAATTCGATAATTCGAAGAAATAGGGCGTCTTTAAGCCCCACCCACCCCAGTAAGTCCTCCCTAAGGGAGGGTTTGGGGAGATTTTGGGGCGAGGCGAGTGGAGATTTTTGGGAGCGAACGAGGGAGCACGGGGCGGATTGCAAAGCCGTAGATGGGTGTTATTTCTCCAAATCGATAGTTGTCAACGGAAATGGAGAAATAGTATGCTCTGTCGTCGTTGGGGTTGGAGCCATAGGTGGAGGTCCAATAATAGCCCACATACAGAGCCTCGTAGTGCTTACCCAAATAGCGATAGCCTGTGCAGTTGATCACTATACTGTTGCCGTTCGGTCCGGTGACCACGAAGCATGGGTGGTGACCGTACTCGTTCACCACACGCCACTGACATTTGTTCACCAGTTCACGAAATTCCTCAAAAGTGGGCATACGCCATTCGCCGCCCCAATGCTTGCGCACGATGTCGGACTTGGGCGTAACGGCTCCTTTCGGGTAGTCGTCAGGGTTGCCCGATGTGATATTGCCAATGGAATCGCCATAGCCCACCAGCGAGCCTGTCATAATCAGGCTTTCGTGGTCGCAACCGAGGTTGAACGGAGCCCATTTCACACTCAGCCCTAAATCCACAGCCTCGCACTCGTCAATTGGACCGGGAATTTCCACGTCAGGGCGAAGGGTGTAGATTTTGCAGCCGTACCGAGGCACAAGCTGGCAGGAATAACGCGAGGGGTCGCTGTAATCGGCGGTATCGGCATAATACACGCTTGGCACACGGTCGTAGACCTGTTTTTCGCCCTTAAAACCGAATACCCAGCCGCCCAGCCTACCGAAACCCAGCAAAAACGCCGCCGCGGCAAACACCAGCACCAGCGATGCGGCAACGAGCGTGCGCACACGCACACGGTACAAATTCTTTCGTTTTTTCAAATCATTCGTGAGTTCATCAAACGACTGATAGCGCTTTTCGGGGTCGGGGTCGGTGCATCGCCTATATATAGGTTCAAACCGCTTCGGTGCCTTAAAATTTTCCATGATTTTCCCCAAAGCGTAGATGTCGGCACGAAAATCCACATTCGCCCCTTTCACGGCTTGCTCTGGCGCCATATAGCGACGGCTACCGGCAGGCATCTTTAAGATTGCGAAATCGGGGCGGTCGCTCAATCCGAAGTCTATGAGCTTGATGTTGGCACCATTGTTGGTGACCATCACGTTGCTGGGCTTCAAATCGCGGTGCACCACTTGCTGCTGCGCACAATATTTGAGCCCGAACACGATTTCCATAAACACCTTATATTTCTCTTTCACGCCCACATTCGGAGCGGCGAAATACTGGTCCAGCGTCACGCCTTGAATGTATTCCTCCACGATGCAATAGTCGCCCACCTCTGGCACAAACTCCCACGCCATGTAGCGCACAATGTATGGGCTGTCGAGGTTTCTGGCTATCTCGTATTCCTTATATAGTGCATTGCGAATCGACTGATTTTGGGCATATTCAGGCTTCAGCGTCTTCAGCACCCACCATTGATTGAAGCGCAAAGCCTTATAGAGCCTGCAATACATGCCGCTCTTGGGCATAGGCTCAATGTTGGTGAATTTGCGGTCAATACTATTCATTGTGGCAGGAATTATCGTTTACTTATCAAGCACTGGCCTTACACTATAACCTGTGGAAGCGAAATCGCCACGGCTCACCGACACCACATCGCCATCCATCTCAAGGAAATAGGCAGCCGACTGACGGGCTTCGGTGTAGGGCGAAGCGCTCCAATAGCAGCCTACCACGCCCTGCTTGAAAAAGGCTGGACCACGGCGATAACCGGCAAACGGCAGGAAGATGCTCTTGCCCGATGGACCTGTCACACGATAGCCTGGCACCTCGCCACGCTTGTTGACCATCTTCCATGAGCATTTGTCGATAAGCTCCTGAAATTCCTCGCTGGTGGGCATACGCCATCCGCGCCCCCAGTTCATTGCCGCGATGTCTAAAGAAGAGCCTGCGATTGATTTCATTTGAATGGGGAGGTCGTAAGGATTGGCTTCGCCATCGATATTCTTTCCCGAAGCGTCGCCCCAGTTGTAATAGCCACCCACGTTGTTGGGCAGCACGCCTTTGCACCCCACATTAAACGGAGCCCACTTCACACTCAGACCCAAATCCACAGCCGAACCGGTGTTGATGTCGGCAGGTATGGACTGAGAATTGGGAAGGAAACACAGTGTGGCTGCATTGTGAACCACATACACTTGGGCAGAACCCTTGATATCGGTCACACTGTCGGCGAAAAACATCACCGGCATTTTCCCACCTATAATCTTTTCGCGCGATACAGATTGCTCGTGATTCTGGGTGCTTTCTGAAATCCAGTTGCCCAACACAAATGACACGGCTACAATCAGCACACCCAGCACCAATGTGGTGATTGCCCACTTCGACACTCGGAAAGCTTTCGCCTTCTCGAAATCGAGATACAAGTCAACAGGGTTCTGGTAGCGGTCGGATTGTTTTTCTTTCAGGCAGCGACGAATAACGTGGCGAAACATTACTGGCAGATGCAGCAACTTGAGCAGGTGGCCAAAGGCATAGATGTCGCTTCGACAATCCACCACGCCATCGGAGCGTTTCTGCTCAGGGGCAGCATAGCGGTCGGTGCCGGCGTGGCCCTTAAATATGTTGGAATTATCCACGTCAGCCAAACCGAAGTCAATCAGCTTCACATTATGGCCATTGTGGGTGATGAGAATGTTGGCAGGCTTCAGGTCGCAGTGCACCACCTGCTTGCCCATATAGTAGCGCATTGCCGAAATCATTTGGTCGGCAATCTTGATGCGCTCTTCCAGCGAAGGGTTGGTGTCGAGAAACTCGCCTAAAGTCACACCATCTACATACTCCAACACGATGCCTGGCTCGCCGTCCACCAAATCGCTTTGTATCGATATCATACGCACAATGTTGGGGTGCCATAGGCTGATGCCCACCACAAACTCTTTGCGCAAGTATTCATACACTCGCGATTTGTCGACCACTTTCTTCGACACGCACTTGAGCGTCCACCACTGCCCATAGCGGCGGGCGCGGAAGCACTCGCACTCGTTGCGCTCCTTGATAATCACCGTCTTTTTGATAGGGGTAATATCGGTGAAATCGGAACTGATTTCCATCGAGTCTTCCGGCTCAAGAAATTCGCTGGTGTCGATATATTCGTTTTGGTTTATTTCTGCCATAGAAGTAAGGATTAAGACACAAATTTACATAATAAAATGCTATGACAAAGGATTTTCCAACAAAAAAAAATGGACAAAGAATCAAAGTGTGCACAAAAATGGATAAAAATGGATTTGGTGAAGTGGAGAAAATGCGCCAATTTTGCAACAACAAAATTCAACATCATGAAAATCCATATCAGCATTTGGTATTTAGAGTAGTAGATGACCTTAATCTTAATATTACCACACTTTAGGAAAAATACGATTCTTTTAAAAAGATGCAAAAGGTTGTCAAGTTCCCTCCTGACAACCTTTTGCATTTTTTATCCCAAATCGGAGAAAAAGTTGGGGCGAAAGTGAACAACTTGCGGAATTTTGCCGTATCTTTGCACCATAAATCAAATTTTTTAATTGTAAATGGACGACTCAGTACCGTTAAATAATCAATTTTTCAACAGAGCATTGCTGATGTAGAAGCGATACAGCCCCTATATTTAATACCAGGGACCTGCCTCGCCAAGCATTTTGGCAATCACTTATCAAGGAGGCAGTGTCAACGACATGAGAGAATTTTTACTATTTGGAAAAGGATTCACGAAGGTTGACCAGTGGCAAGAAGGCTGCTGGATAAATGTAAGCGACCCAAATCAAGACGATTTCACCTATTTGGAAGAAATGGGAGTGCCCGAATCGTTTATCTCAGATATTCGAGACCCTAACGAACGCCCTCGTGTGGAGAAAGACGACGACTGGATGCTCACCATTATGCGTATCCCAAGAGAAACTGGCGATGTGGACATACCATTCTCCACCGTGCCACTTGGTGTGATCACCAACGGCGACTTGGTGATTGTGCTGTGCTATTTCAAAAACATCGTGATTCACGACTTCATACAATACAACACAGCGAAGGGCAACGCCATCAACAACAAGTTTGCGCTCATTCTGCGATTGATTATGTCGTCGGCTGTGTGGTTCCTGAAATTCTTGAAGCAAATCAATATCAGCATCAACAACACGGAAGACGGACTGGAGCGACGCTTGCGCAACGATGACCTTTTGAAGCTGCGTAACTTGCAAAAGAGTTTGGTGTATTTCAACACCGGCATTCGTGGCAACGAGGCATTGATTTCGCGCCTGCGCACCATCTACATGAACTCGGAAATGTTTGATATGGAAATGGTGGAAGACGTGCACATCGAGATGCAACAGGCACTCAACATGGTGAGCATCTACAGCAACATTCTCACCGGCTCAATGGAAGCGTTTGGCTCCATCATATCCAACAACCTAAACTTGATAATGAAACGCATGACCAGCATCACCATCATCCTGCAAGTGCCCACGCTGATTGCGAGTTTGTATGGCATGAACGTGTCGCTACCCATCGACGACAAAGCCTGGGCATTCGTAGCCATTCTACTACTCTCGATAGCCCTATCATGCGCTGCCTTCTTCGTATTCAAAAAAATCAAATGGTTCTAATCCCAGTACCATTTTGTGGAAAATAAGCAAAAAAAATCACCTGCGCGCAGGTGATTTTTTTTAGTGTGTGGGGATCAAAGGGTTATCTGTAGATTTTTTTGATAACTTTTGATGTGCCGTCGGTGTAGTGGGTAACGACGATGTTCAATCCATTGAATGGACGTGTGCTCACTCTACCAGCGATGTCGGTGTAGGTGACGCATTGCACAGGCTTGTCGCCAAGTTCGTTTTCAAGCACATCGGTGGCAAGTCCGCCCAATTCGGGATATTCAATATCGAGGAAGAATGTGGCTTTATACTTCTCTGGGTGCGCTACTGATACACCAGCGAGCGCATCACCACGCAAATCGTAGTCGTAGCAGATGTTGTCGGGGGCACCGATTGGAGCGCCAGTGAGTTCGGTGTCGGAAACGTATGCCTTCAGCACCACAAATTCACCTCTCGCATCAGAGAACTTGAAGTTTGCAACATTGTTGAACCAGTCTTTTATGTAATCGAAGTTGGTGATTTCAGATGTGCTTGTCATATTGCTGTTGATAACAGGAAGTATGGTGGCACCTTTTTCCACCGAGTGGAGAATTACGCCCATTGTTTTGATATCGTCAGCATTGATGGGCTCTGCAATTCGCCAGTTGCTCACCTTGCTCACATCCAAACCGTCGGCTTCGAGTGTCTCGGCATGGGTAAGGGTAACAGGTGTTTCGCGAGGCTTATTTTCCTTGTTGTTGTCGCCCAAGTATTTCTCGTAATGGTGAATGATGTATTCACCTACCTTTTTGCTGAGCATAGGTTCTCCGCCCTCTGCTCCAGTCCATTGGGTTCGCAAGTAATAGATATAGAAATGCTTGCCCTTGTGGGAGAATTTTGCGAGGTCGGCTTTGACTTTGCGATAGTTGTTTGAGGCATCAATGCCAGGCAGATTGGGGTCGCCCTTGATTTCTGGCTCCTGTGGATAGCCATAGTCTTCACCAATGTGTGGCGAATTGATGTTCAGCGCGTTAAGGTGCATATTCTGCACGTGCACATCGCGAAGTTCAAGGTTTTGACTCAAATCGAGTTTGTGCAGCCAGTTGCCTTTTGCGAGTTGACGGCCAGCCCAACGCGATTTGTGCAACCAGAGCGACTTCAAATTCTTCAATCCCGAAAGGTCGATTTTGTCGATATACATTGAGAATGCGTGGAGCACTTCAAGGTTAGGGAGTTGGTCGATTACCTCGGTTTGGAATGTGTTGTTGGGCAAACCTTTGTTTTCCTCATCGTAGCCATACACATTGTCGAAAATCAACAAACTCTTCATTGCGGCATTGGCAGTTTTATCTGCCTTGAGGTGTGTGAAATCAAAATCGTGCTCAAGTCGGAGTTCTGCAAGTTGCGTATTCTTTGTGATATCAAGAGATTTGAATTTTATATTGTTGCTCAAATTCAAGACCTTCAAATTTAGAAGAACAGAGGCATCGAAAGTGGTGAGGTTGTTGAAATCTAAATACACTTCTTCGAGATTCTTGTTGTGCGAAAGGTCGGCACTTGAAATAGGTGTATAACTGTTGAATTGGCGATTATCCGCATCTACTGAATAACGTGTGCCTTTGGCATTAAAGCCAAATCGCTCGCGGCTCATGTTCAGTTTCTTGATGTCGGTGTAATAGCCGATGCCTGTAATGTCGCTCACGCCAGAGAACGTATACAATGGGTGCCCGTCGCTCACTTCTGATGTCTTTGTTTCCACACCATAAGTGCCCAAATTGATTTCTGTAAATTCATTCAATCCCATAGGACTGAAATCGTTTTCCGCTTTGGCAACAGGCAACAGCACCAATTTGAACGGATATGCGTTCGTCACCGCCTTGAATCCAGTGGAAATATCAAATACGTCATTAAAACTGGTGGCACCACCTGGGTAACCATCTGGAAATTTACCATTAATAATTGAGGGCCAGAATGGAAGTTTTGCATTGCTGCTGTTTCGTGCTCTGGTGTACCAAACTCTGCTGCCACTCTCTTTCAAAATCCATTCAATGAAATATTTGTCCTTGATTCCTTCGTATTTTGTGTAGTTTTTGTCGAATGATTTCAGCACCACGAAATCCCTCTTTCCGTAAGCGATACCGTTGTCTGCTGAATGGAAATACCACAAGCCGTTTTCGCCCTTTTTGAAGAAATAACCTAAGCCGGCAAGGTCGCCAGTGGCATCTTCCTTATACTCGTAGTTTTCCTTTTCGGTAGCAGTCATCTCTCTTACGCGAAGATTCTTCACCTTAATGGTTATGCCTGACTGGCTGCCGAAGTCCAATCGGAGTTCTTCTCCTGTCTTACCCCAAGAGAGCGAATTGCGCTCGTTGGCGATGATGGCTTGGAATGATTTGAAGGAAGAAGTGGCGTTCATCGCTCCAAATGATTTAGAACGGGGTTCACTCCATGTGTTGCCAAAGAAAATCTGAAGGTTATTAATATCAGCAGAACTGGTGTAGTCGAACTCTACCACGCACAACGACGACGCAAGGTCGGAGGCAAGAGCCTTGGTAAAGATAAATGGATCATTGCCTGTAGTATTCAAGGTGTATTCACCACTTGTAGCATCGTAAGAAGCCGACATTTGAGTATGCTCTGTGGTGTTCAACTCCAATTTCGTGCCAGTGAACACCGGCTCGCCGAGTGTGGCGGCCTCGTATTCATTGTTGGCCGCATCGAGAGCCGTGACGGCATACCAATAGTTGTCCTCCTTGTCGGCTGGCAGTTCGTAAGAGTTGGTATAAGTCACATCCACCAAATGCTCGCTATTGATGCCGTTTTGCGCAGTTGACGCATAAGGCATGGAGGTGGATTTTGGCACAGCGTAGATGGCGTAACGGCACATTTTGTCGTTGCTCACAGCATCCCACGAGAGTTGTTTGCCATTCTTAGCCAGGTTTTCAGGCTTTTTATAGTTAGCCTTCGCCTTCCAAGTCATGGCAGGTGGAATGGCCTTGTGGGTGTAGATGTTCTGTTTCACATAATTAGCAAACGTGCTTCCCCAACTACCTTCCTTCAAGCACTTGGCAGAGAAGAAGATGCTACCAGGGGCATTGTTGAGGGTATTGCTGCGGTTTGCACTTATTTGATACAGCATTTGGATATATGAGGCAGTGTTGCCAGGAGTAAGCACGCTTTCGGAAGTGTTGTAATGGCTTGCATAGTGGTGACGGCCAAACTGGTTAGCCACCTTACTCCACCACTGGGTAAGAGGGATGTAAGGTGCTAACGTGTTGGTAGTGCTCCAATAAATTTGTGGCGAAATGTAATCAATGCTTTTATCTTCAAGCCACTGCACAGGGTCGCTGAATATGCCATTGTATTGCCAGTCGCTCGCACAGGTGATTTGCTCTACACCGTGCTTCTTTGCCACAGCCGCATCAGAACAACTAACGCCAGCAGGCGAGATACCGAACGAGCAATCGGGGCGATGCTGCTGAACGGCTGCATAAACGGCTTTCACCATGCGGTTCACATTGTCGCGTCGCCAGTCGCCGATGTTCATACTTGTACCCGAGTTTTGCCACTCCTGATAGTCGCCAGCGGTGTTGGTGGTAGGAATTTTGTCGGGATAGAAGTAGTCGTCGAACACCAATCCGTCAACATCGTATTTGGTGATGATTTCTACACACACGTTCACAATTCGGTCGATTGTCCACTTCTGGGCTGGGTCAAGGATACTGACCCCTCCATAGGTGAGTAGGTGCTTGCGTGCTTCTGCATCTTTTGCATTGCTCCATGACTCACCAGCCCATGGCTGTTCTGGTGTCTTGGAATAGCGGTAGGGATTAACCCACGCATCAATGCGCAAACCGCGCTTGTGCGCCTCTTGCACTGCAAAAGCCAATGGATCCCAACCGGGATCTGTGCCACGCGAGCCACTCAAGTAACTCGACCATGGTTCATAACTTGATTTGTAGAATGCATCACACATAGGACGCACCTGAAAACAAACGGAATTGAGGTTTGCGGTTTTGCAAGCATCAAAATAGGCAATCAAGTCAGCCTTCATCTGGTCGGGATTTCCGTAATGATTCGCTTTAGGCCAATCAATGTTGAAAACGGTAGCAATCCAAACCGAGCGCATTTCGCGCTTTTGCGCATAGCCATCGGCTGCATTTACCGAATTTGACCCCACAAAGCAGGTCAAAGCCAGCAACGCCAATGCCATACACCTAAAAAATTTGGCATTTTTAAAATAATTCATACACAAATAAATTTAATTAATGAATAAATCTTATAACAATTTAGTTAATTAGTTGTGGAGGTGAAAGTTATATATATTAGATATTATGTGCTTTGTGTCATACAGCACAAAACACCCATATCACATTAACTGACCTCTTTCGTTTTTTTTGTTCAAATGAGGCGAATAGGACAACTCATTTATAAGAGCGTGGTTTCCTGCAACTATTAAATTTCGCCCAAATTTAGAAAAACTGATGGTGATGTGCAAATTTTTCATAAATTTTCTTTCAAAACGCTACGGGTTTTAACATTGTTCGCCTAATCTCCTCCTATTACCCTCCACCAATCGGTCGTTATGGCTCACTAATGGCCGATTGGGGTACAGTGGGAAATTTCTGGGGGGATAGATTATGTATTGTTGCAGAATCGTGAATGGAATCAAAGACAAAAACATAAAAAAACAGCCTTGGAGCAAAGTGGAATGCTTCGCATCTGGCGGTGCGACTGTGCGCTTTGCGTCATTGGAAGCGAGTTTCCATGCCGCCAACCACACAATCCCTCCGCCACCCTCTTACGAGGGCTATCCACGTTGCCCCAAGGATAAAAACCGCTCGCCGTTTCACGGCGAAAAACCCCTTGATGATAAAATGAATTCTTGGTAAAATGCAGTATTACAATTATGGGCGGACGTGAAGTATCACGACCGACCCTCTCCGAGGCTCATATTGTGTGCGCATCGCTATCACCAAGCTACGCTCAATCGCTTTGCGATTATCGTTTGCATGGTGTTTTGAATCATTTGGCATCTCCGATGCCTGTCTCAGTTGTTGTTTTAGTTTCCCCCATGGATTTTCCATTGAACCATAATCAGTCGTTTCCAACGGCCACAAGCCTCCACAAAGTCTTTACTTCAGTCACTATAGTTTTTCCAGTGCTTTCGCCTTTGGCACGCAATCCAATGCGTTGATACATTGCTAATTGCATTGAAACATGCCGGAGGCATGTCCCTACGTTATGATGCAATTTGTGCGCCCGCCTATTGTGGCTGACATAAATCATCGCATCTGCGATGCCTGTCTCAAAGGGTTGTTTCAGTTTCCCCAGTATTTATTCACAGAACCCTCTGGTTTGGGTTAAAAGATAAACAAAATTCATTCTTCTAAAAATCAGAAATACTACAAGTCGTAATGACCGATTTGGGTTTAAAGGATTACTTATTATACATTTTCTTTGTCATGCACACTATTTTCCTCACTAAACGCCTTTATCTCGTCAGTAAGGACTTTCTGTAATTTATCTTTTGGTACTATCAGTTGATAGTCTGCCACTCCGATTGGTTTTCCCATATCTTCAAGGGCAAGTTCTACCTCTATACGGTCTTTCTCCGCACAAAGAATGATGCCAATGGAGCGATTCTCATCCGCACCACGTTCAAGACGGTCGAGCAGAGACAGATAATAGTTCATCTTTCCTGCATACTCAGGTTTGAAAGCACCTATCTTCAAGTCAACAGCCACAAGGCAGCGCAGTCCACGATGGAAAAACAGCATATCAACCTTGCTCTCTTTGCCATTGTATTCCAGCACATGCTGGTTTCCGATGAATGTAAAGCCACTGCCGAGTTCCATAAGGAAACGGGTGATAGTTTTTACAAGGCGATTTTCAAGTTCAAGTTCCAAGATAGGACTTGTTACTCCCAAGAAGCCGAGATTGTAGGTGCTGCTAAACACCTCGTTGGCATACTGCGCTTGTTGTGCAGGAAGAGTGCGTTCGAAATTGTTGTCTACCCGTGCCAATGCCTGTGTCTCATACATATTGAGTTTGATGGCATTGAGCAACAAGTCGCGATTCCAACCTTTAGTTATGGTTTCCTGCGCATAATATAGCGTGGTTTCATCATTAAATCCCTTGCTCAACAGCAGCAGATTGTGCGACCACGGCAAAAGTGCTACGGAGCGTAGCACTTTTTCATCATGCCCAGCATAACGCTCATAAAATTTCTTCATGTTCCAAAGTTGACGTGGCGAAACACCCATCTTCGGATAGCGCTCCTTTAGGTCAGCCGACAATCGTTTAACCATGCTGTCGCCATATCCGCTTTCAATTTTGCGTTCATGAAGCATCTGACCAATCTCCCAATAGGCAGTGGACACATACCCATTAACATGCTTAGCAATTTCTGTTCGTGCATGCTCAATTACTGCAACGGCATGTCGCAGAATTTCGGTATAATCGTCACTTCCTATTTGAAGTTGTCCGTTGTTAGTATTATCTGTTGCCATAGTAAATCTGTCAATGTTTTTCTTTCCGAAGATTGTCAGCAACTACTATTTCAAGCAGTTTCGCAATCATCTTGAGATTTCATTGTATTGCAATGTACAAAGATACGCAATCCAATCCGAAAGCCACAAGTTTACATCTAAAATTTATTTTTTCATTAGCGCAAAAAAAAATCCTGGCTGCTTTTTTTGAACAGTCAGGATTTTTGGTTTGGGGGTGCGCCTGAAAGGACTCGAACCTTCACGCCTTGCGACACTAGATCCTAAGTCTAGCGCGTCTACCAATTCCGCCACAAGCGCATGTGATGTGGGTGCAAAGGTACAACATTTTTTGGGGTTTACGGCAAGAATACTATAATTTTTTCCCTTGATTGTGTAATTTTAGTTTGCCTTTTTGTTATAACTTTGCATTGGTAAAAGAACTAAACTATCTCTATTCTATATGTCAATCGTGAAATGTAATGTGCCTGTGGTGGGAATGGCGTGCGCAGCCTGTGCGGCGAACATCGAGCGACGCTTGCGACAGCTTGACGGCGTGCGCGATGCGTCGGTGTCGCTCCCACTGAGAATGGCGCAAATAGAGTACGATGACGATGCGATTTCGCTTGCAGAAATCAATCGGGAAATCAACGAAATTGGGTTCAACCTGCTGATTGAGCCTCATACCGACGTTGAACAAGTGGAAAAGAAGCACTACGGCGCACTGGCAAGGCGTGTGGCTTTGGCTTGGGCAATAGCGGTGCTCACAATGGCTGTGTCGATGAATTGGATTCCCCTCCCCCAGCCCCTCAATGGATATGTGGCGATGGCTCTTGCGGCTATCGGTATGGTGACGTGTGGTGCGAAGTTCTATAAAAATGCCTTTGGCCAACTCCGCCATGGCGGTGCTGGCATGGACACTTTAGTGGCACTCAGCACAGGCATCACTTTTGCGTTCAGCGCATTTAATGTGGTGGCTGGCGATGCCGTGTGGAGCACACGAGGCATTGCGTGGCACACCTATTTCGACTCAGCGATGATGATTATCGCCTTCGTGCTCACAGGCCGACTGCTTGAAGAAAAGGCAAGACGAGGAACAGCAAGCAGCATTCGCAAACTGATGGGACTTGCGCCAATGACGGCAAGAATTGTAAGCAAAGACGACGACGGCGTGGAGCAACTGACCGATGTGCCCATCGCCACAATTAAAATCGGCGACTTGATAGAAGTGCGCGCAGGCGAGAAAATGCCTGTTGACGGCAAGGTGACATTCGCCACCAGTTTCATGAAAGAAGATGGCGCATACGTTGACGAGTCGATGATTACCGGCGAACCCCTGCCAAGCGAGAAGCAAAAAGGTGCA
This sequence comes from Bacteroidales bacterium, assembly GCA_004557565.1. Lineage (GTDB taxonomy): Bacteria > Bacteroidota > Bacteroidia > Bacteroidales > Muribaculaceae > Sodaliphilus. The sequence continues at coordinate 28,843 of SFGS01000015.1, forward strand.
ATGGTGATGGCTGGCACCATGCTCAGCCAAGGACGAATGCGATTCCGCGCACGTCAGGTGGGTGAAGACACTGCCCTTGCGCAAATCGTGAAGATGGTGCGTGAGGCGCAAGGCTCAAAAGCGCCAGTGCAGCGCACTGTGGACCGTGCGGCACTGATATTTGTGCCAGTGGTGGCGTGCGTGGCTGTGCTCACATTTGTGGCATGGGTGGTGTTTGGCGGATTCGACTGTGTGCCACAAGGCATTATCAGCGCAGTGGCGGTGCTCGTGGTGGCTTGTCCTTGCGCCATGGGATTGGCAACTCCCACGGCTGTGATGGTGGGCATCGGAAAAGCCGCAGAGAAAGGCATTCTCATCAAAGACGCTACGGCACTGGAGCAACTGCGCCAAATCGACACGATGGTGGTGGATAAAACCGGCACCATCACCATTCCCAACCCGAATGTGGATTTCACTAAAACGAGCAGTATGCCCCTCGAAGAAAGGGAAACAATAAAACCCAACGCCGCCGAGGCTATGACAATGCTGACAGACGAAGGCATTGAGGTGCACATGATGAGTGGCGACACGCCTGAGGCAGCCGCCTATTGGGCGAAAAAAGCTGGCATCGCGCACTATATGAGCAAGGCTTTGCCACAAGACAAAGAAAATTTGGTGCGCAATTTGCAAGAACAAGGGCACAAGGTGGCAATGGTGGGCGACGGCATCAACGACACACAGGCACTGGCTTTAGCAGATGTGAGCATAGCCATGGGCAAAGGCACCGATGTGGCAATGGATGTGGCGCAAATCACACTCATGACCGACGATTTGAAAGCGCTACCCGAAGCCGTGGCAATGAGCCGACGCACGGTGAAGATGATTTACCAAAATCTGTTTTGGGCATTTATCTACAACATTGTGTGCATTCCGCTGGCGGCTGGCGTGCTACACTTGTTTGGCTCCGACTTCCAAATCACGCCCATGTGGGCAAGTGCGCTGATGGCATTTTCAAGCATCAGTGTGGTATTGAACAGTTTACGATTAAAATATGCAATATGAAAAAGGAATTTAAAATTACAGGTATGCGGTGCAACAACTGCCGCACAAATGTGGAACGCGCCATTAAGGCGGTGGAAGGCGTGGAAAGCGCCACAGTGACCCTCGAACCAGGCAAAGCCGAAGTGGAAGGAGATTTCAATGAAGAGGCTGTGGTCGATGCCATAGAAAACCTCGGATTTGTGGTGGAATAGGCATATTTCGGCAGAAAATGAGCGATTTTAGTTAAATTGTATTAAATTCGCAAATTTTCTGCCGAAAAAGTATGTTATATAACATAAAAGTTATACCTTTGCATCGGTTTTTCATAGTATTAGTTTTTAAGGTTATGAAATTCTTAGCGTCGCGATGACGGTTTTTATTTCATTTTGTTTAAGGTTTATGTTAATGGTATTAGAAGGTTAATTAGTTAAGCAATCCCCGATAGCGATATCGAGGATTATTTTTTTATACCAATCCCAAATTAGAAATTAGAAATTATAGAAGTTAAGACGATAGTTTTGGTGCAGGAAACGATGGTGTCCGCATCAGCCCCGTCTGACTTGTCTGACTTCAACCTGTTGACTCGTAGACTTGTTGACCTGTTGACTCGTAGACTTCCCAAAAAACGGCGTTTTTTGGGGTCTTTGGTTAATTCGTGTTAATTTTGTGATTTTTTTTGGTGAATGTTATGCTATATAACATAAAATTCATATCTTTGCATCGGTTTTTCATGGTATTAGTTTTTAAGGTTATGAAATTCTTAGCGTCGTGATGACGGTTTTTATTTCATTTTGTTTAAGGTTTATGTTAATGGTATTAGAAGGTTAATTAGTTAAGCAATCCCCGATAGTGATATCAGGGATTTTTTTGTACCCTTACGAACGGGTAAGCGTACAAAACTGGGGGCATAAGCATCACCTATTTTGCTTATGCCCCCAGTAATATATTTGTGCTGCAGTTAGCGGATGTTGAGGATTCGGTGGGTTTGGAGCGAAAGTCGCCACTCTGGGTGGGCGAGCACCGCCTCTACACACGCCTTGATATTGGCGTCGCACATTTCCTTGTCTTCCACAAAACATGGCTGCAAAAAACGGTGTTCGGCTTTGATGTGGCTATACATATCCAAATTCTGATTCAGATACACCACTTTCAACTCATGGCACTCGGTGAGTATGCAGGGGTGCGCATCGGCTCCCTGAAAGCCCGTTTTTGGCGAAAGCGTCACCCAATCAATGTTTGATGGCACGGCATGAGTGCCGTTGGTCTCCATCGCTATTCGCTTGCCTGTGGCGGTTTTCAGATAACTGATAAACTCGTCGGTGACGAACAACGAGGGTTCGCCGCCCGTAAGCACTATCAGCGGTGCCTGCGGATAGGCATTGATGGCATCGGCAATCTCTTGCGCCGTCATCATCGTGCCAGAGGCGTGAGCCGTGTCGCAAAACGAGCAGGCAAGGTTGCAGCCACTGAAGCGCACAAACACGCTTGGCACCCCTGTGTGGAAGCCCTCGCCTTGGAGCGAATAAAATATTTCGTTGATTTTATACTGCTGCATGATTAGATAGCCACGATTGGAGCCATTGAATCATCTACGTAGGAAGCCACGTTGTTGATAGATTCTTGCACATCGGCACGGTAACATTCGGGAATGCTGTCAACAATCCAGCGCGCCATATTCTCGGCGGTGGGGTTGAAAGGAAGCACCTCGTTGATGTTTTTGTGGTCGAGTTTGTCGGAAATCAACGCTTTGAGTTTTGAGAAGTCGTAAACCATGCCATTGTTGTCGAGTTTGTCGGCCTTGCAGTAAATCACGATATTCCAGTTGTGGCCGTGCAAATTCTCGCACTTGCTCTCATAGTCGAGGTGCAACTGATGACATGCTGATATTTCAATAGTTTTCTTAACGTAGTACATTTTTACTTTTTTAAATCTGATTCATAAATGGTTTTGTCGTCGATACCTGCCAAGCGCAGCGCTTCGCGACGCTCGGTGCAAGTGCCGCAAGTGCCGCAGTGCGTTTCACGGCCCTTGTAGCAGGAGTAGGTTTCGCGATAGTCGATACCCAGTGCCTTGCCGTGGCGCGCAATCTCGGTCTTGTCGATGTTGCAGTATGGTGAATACACCTCAATGCCCTCGTAGGTGCCAGCCTTCATCGCCGCCGACATGGCATCGACAAACGCAGGGCGGCAGTCGGGATAGATGGAGTGGTCGCCAGAGTGGTTGGCAATCATCACACGCTTCAGTCCATTGCTCTCGGCAATACCGCAAGCGATGGCAAGCATAATGCCATTGCGGAAAGGCACCACGGTAGATTTCATATTCTCGTCGTTGTAGTTGCCATCGGGAATATCCTCTGGCGAACCCAGCAATGCGCTCTTGAAATAGCGGTGCATAAACTCAAGCGGAATAATCAGGTGCTTGATGCCCAGGCGCTGGCAGTGAGTGACAGCGCACACGCGTTCACGGCCGTTTTGAGTGGAGCCGTAGTCGAAAGTAATAGCCAAGGCTATCTCGTCTTTAAATTCATAGAGCATGGTGCACGAGTCCATGCCTCCTGATATGATAATTACAGCGTCTTTTTTCATTTCAGTCTTTCATTAAAAGTGGCAAGCATACGAGCACGCACCAAATCTTGATGCTCAGCATCGCCATGGTTAGCAAACGGAATAATAGAGATACCACCACGAGGACGGAAATAGCCCTTCACCTCAATGTATTTTGGATCCATGAGGCGAATCAAATCCTTCATGATGATGTTCACGCAGTCTTCGTGGAAGTCGCCACGGTTGCGGAAACTGAACAGATAGAGTTTGAGGCTCTTGCTCTCCACCATCTGAACGCGTGGAATATAGTTGATAACGATATGACCGAAGTCGGGTTGCCCAGTTTTTGGGCACAGCGAGGTGAACTCTGGGCAGTCCAGGGTCACGAGATATTCATTTTCAGGGTGCTTGTTCACAAAAGATTCGAGCACATTTGGGGTGTAGTCGAATTCGTAAGTGGTGCCTTGATTTCCAAGGAGCGTTACACCATCTAATTCTTTTTCGTTTCTTGCCATATAATAAAATAGATTTTCAGTGCAAAATTACTACAAAATCACGAAACCATAAAATGCGAGGACTATTCGTGCAGTGGTTTCAGGCGTGCAGGGTCGCCCACAATCCACAGAATATCGGATGCCTCAAACACCAAATCGATGTCGGGCGAGAGATATTCGCCGCCACGCTCCACGCTCACGAGCAATGCGCTGTAGTCTTCGCGCAAACGTGCATCTTTAAGCGATTTGCCGACAATGCCAGCATCGGCACGGAGGGTGAAGTGAGTGAACTTCACGTTTGATTCAGAATTGTTGGCTTGCAGAGGCTCGCCAGAGGCTTCCACCACGGGCAAAATTTCGAGAATTTGCTCATCGCTGCCAATCACGCCGAGGGTGTCGCCAGGGAAGATACGCATTTCGCCGTCTGGCACCATGTGCTCAACGGAATTGCGCTGAATGCTCACAAGGTTGATGCCGTATTTCTGACGGAGTTTGGCGTTTTTCAGTTTCTCGCCCACAAACGGACAGCCATACCCTACCCTGATGCTCGCCAAGTGCAAATCGCTCACCAATCCTCGCTCTTTGCCGGTTCGGGTGTTCTCGCGCACGTTCACATTGTCGATAAAGTGCTTCTCCACACGCGCCACCTGCTTGTGCAGGAGTTGTGAGAGGATGAGCGAGAGCACGAGAGTAATGCCACCTGCAATCAAAATGGAGGTGTGGCTGGGGAACAGGCCGTAAATTGCCACCATGAAAAACACGGTGCTGAGCACCAAATTGATGACCGACATCACCACCATTGGCACATAACTGATTTTGCCCGACTGTTCCACAATTTGTTGCTTTTCGTCGTGGCGGATATTCGGACGAGAAAGGCCGTAAATCAATGGCAAAATCAGGAAAATCACCACTGCAGCCGCTGCAATATTGTTGAATTCCGTGCCTGGCACAAGGTCGAAGATATAGTGCTGGAGATATTTCTTGAAAATGAAGATTACCATGATGATGATGGCTGAATACACAATGGTGCGCACAAAGTAGCGCTTCGCCACCTTCACCCACAGTTTACGGCTTTCGCTATATTCACTGGTAGCCTGGTTGGCAGAGTAGCCTTCGAGCAGAATGTTCCAACTCTTAGGCAGGTGTTTCGCCACCCAGTTGAAGCAAGGAATGGAACCTTTGATAAAAAATGGCGTGAAGAATGTGGTGATTACCGACACCGTTACGATGATTGGATAAAGTTTTGGTTCAAGCACACCCAAACTCATACCAGAGGTGGCGATGATGAACGAAAATTCGCCGATTTGAGTAAGGCAGAAGCCCGACTGCATGGCGATACGGAGCGGTTGGCCCATCACCAGCATACCGGTGGTGCCAAACAAAATCATGCCCACAATCACCACAATCGAGAGAATGGTGATGGTGCCGGCGTTTTGCGTCATCACAGTAGGGTCAACAAGCATACCTACGGAGATAAAGAACACTGCGCCGAAAAGATTCTTTACAGGGGTGATGATATGCTCAATGCGTTCAGCCTCGGTGGTGCCAGCAAGGATTGAGCCCATGATAAAGGCACCGAGTGCCAACGAATAGCCAGCCTTGAGCGCAAGCACAGCCATCAGGAAGCAGAGCCCCATGGCGATAATCAGCATCAGTTCGTCGGTGATATAGCGATGCAGACGCTTGAAGATGGTAGGAATGAGGAAAACGCCCACCGTGAACCACATCACAAGGAAGAGCACGAGCAAAAGCACCGTTTGCACCATTTCCTCGCCCGACACGCTTTTGTGGACGGCTATCGACGACAGCATCACCATCAGCACCACGGCAAAGAGGTCTTCCACCACAAGCACAGCGAAAACCCCTGGCACAAACTTATGCTGACGCAAATTCAGGTCGTCGAGTGCCTTGATAATAATGGTGGTTGATGACATGGAAATCATACCGCCGAGGAAAATACTGTTGATGGCATCTAAGCCCAATAGTTTGCCCACAAGGTAGCCAGAGCCCATCATACCCACCACTATAATAAGGGCGGTAAGTACGGCGGTGCCACCCACCTTCAGCAGTTTTTTGAAACTGAACTCCAAACCGAGGGAGAAAAGCAGTACGATAATACCAATCTGTGCCCAAAATTCGATATTCTCATGCGACGATACTGTGGGAAGGAAGGCGAAGTGAGGACTTGCCAAGAAACCTGCCACGATATAGCCTAACACGGCAGGTTGCTTCAAAAGTTTAAACACCAATGAGGCAATAGCGGTCAGCACAAGAATGAGAGCAAGGTCGTTGATCAGCAAATTAATATTTAAATGTTCCATAAGTAGTTATATCAAATTTAGCAATGAGAATTAGTGATAGTTTGTTGAGTGTGTGTATGTTTTATTGTTTGTGTGAGAGCATCCATTTCCAACCCTGGTCCCACACATCAAGTTTGCGCCAGTGGCCCACTTGTGGGGTAATGACGAGTTTTTTGTCGGGTGAAGGAATCGCATTCCAAGTGGAATAGGTGCAAGTGGGAGCGCATGTGAGGTCGGCAAGACCGAACGACATGAATACGGGCCTACGGAGCAGGCGGGCGAAGTTGGCTGTGTCGTAATAGCGCACCACTTTGGCGATGTCGTGAATATCTTCATCATCTTTATGGAAATAGAAATAATGAGGCCAACCGCCGGCACGACCGTGAAGATATGCCTCCTGGTCAGCCAACGCTGGGAAGAACGCTTCGATAGCGGTGACCTTGGGGCTAAGCACAGCCATAGCGATGCTGAGCGCACCACCTTGGCTGCCGCCGCACACATACAGGTTTTTGCCGTCAAACTGTGGAAGCGTGCTTAAATAGTCAATGAAGCGAACGGCACTCAAATACACACGGCGATAATAGTAATGCTCGCGTGAATCTATGTTCATAGTGGGATAATCCTTTAGGCTGCCATTGCTTTTCGAGGAATAGAATTTCGATGGTTTGGTCAATGGAAAACCGTGAATCGCCATATCGAGCGTGATGATACCCTGCTCTGCTTCATCTATCATGCCGCCAACCTTATGGACGCCAGCGCCAGGGCAACGCATCACCACTGGGTATTTACCAGCCACCTTAGGGATGGAAAGAATGCCGTAAACACGGAATCCCGGTTCCACAGCTTGAACCGACACTTGGTAAACATTCACCAAGTCGGTGCAGCGTCGGGGAAGCAACTCCATATTTGGCTCCATAGGGATAGTGGAGGCTGAATCGATTTGAGCGTTCCACCATTGGAGGAAATCGTCGGGCATGGTCACGGTAGGTTGCAAATCCTGAACATCAAATCCCACCATCGAGTGTCCCTTATATGTTTTACCATTATACTGCACTTCGGCATTGCAACGCAAGAAACCGCTCTTATTCATCGTGGCAGATGGCGTAACGGCAATCATATCAGCCACCACCAACTCCTGCGGGTCGGTAGGAGTCATTTTATCCTCATTGAATGTGAAAGAAACCGAAGAGGGGGCGACTTGCTTACCTGATTCCTCTACCGATATTTCAAAATGCACTTGCTCACCCTTCTTGAAATGCAAAGAGTCGGGAATGGCTAAATGAAAAGGATTGTGTGAATGTGCTTTAGGAGTAACAATTACCTTTACAGATTGATTGCGTGTAAGAGCAAAAGTGATGGTGCAAAAAGATATTAAAAACGTGCAGAATAAGGTAATAAATCGTTTCATCGTGTAAAAATTGCGTTGTTTACAAAGATAATAAAATGGCGTGAAATTGCGAGATTTTTTAAGGAAATTAGGAAGAATTTAAGGGATATATACATAAAAAAAGAGAGCGGCAGATTGCTCTGTCGCTCTCCGTAGGGGGCGGTTACCTACTCTCCCACTTTCGCAGTACCATCGGCGTGGTGAGGCTTAACTTC
>SFGS01000095.1 GCA_004557565.1 Bacteroidales bacterium
GCGACATTTGCAGGCATTTCGCTTCGGCTATGCTCCATTTCGCTTCGCTCATTTCGCATAACCTTCGCTGCATACCTGCCTACGCACATCAAATCCCTAAGGGATTTTTTCAATCATTACTAAATAACCACAGGGACAACATGTATATCATTTCCTTTGATTTTGGTGAGGGCGGTGGGTGGGATTGGGGTGGTGGTGTGGAGAGGTTTGGGGACGTGGATGCTGCCGTGGAATCTGATTGTGCGGTCTATTTTTGAGAGGTCGATGGCGAATAGTGTGTATTCACTTGCGAGGGGCTGGCGGTGCGTGTGCCGTGGCTGATGGTTTGCAAATTCTTGTATTTCCTCCATTGTGGCATCGCCCCTTATGATGCTGACGGGCGCAGGTATTCCATGCTTCTCGACGCTCGCCTCAAGTTCCGATGGTACGAGACAATACACGGTGCTGTATTTGAGTTTCAACTCAAATGTCACATCATCGGGGGCTGCTGTCGCAAAGCGCATTTCCACCCATCGCCGCTGTTGGCTGTCGGCGATGCAAATCATGTCGGTCGGTGAGGCGATGCGAAACCCCTGCCCCTCCATTTCGTGCTCAATAATGGCGGCATTGTCGTCGGTCATCGCCACAAGAATTGCGGCGCACAATCCATGTTCGCCCTCCAAAATTACGAAGTGCTCCTTCGGAATGAGATATGTGCTGGTTATCGCTTGCTTCACTTCCCGAATCTGCTGTGTGCAGTCCGAATTCGCGACTTTTCTTATTGTGGAGAGCATGTTGCGGTGGTTCTTCGTCATTGTGTAAGGGTGATACCTGTGCCACGCCTCATCGAGCAGCACCATTGGCATTTCTCCAAGGTTGAAAATTCCACGGCTGCGCACAGTCCCGATTTGTGTTTCTCCTACGGTCATTCCTTTGCCTTTTGTCAAATCCTTATCCATACCTTCGTTGATTGTTTGTTTTCATGTATCTAATTACAGCCAATAAAGTTACAAAATCTTTTCCCAAAACCATACAAATAGGGGCAAAAAAATCCCTCGCAAGGGAGGGGTGATCCTTGCGAGGGGGAGAATTTGGGTGTAAACCCCAATCGGCACGAATTTAGGGTTAGAGAGATGTTAGTTGAAACTCGTATTAATGTGTGTTATGACAAACGTTTTTTGAAATAGATGTAGTAGCCTGTGAGGGGGAGTGTGGCACCAACCACACACACGATGAATGTGAGAATTTTGGTGACTATTCCGCCCCAACTGCCCACATGTATGGCATGGAACAGGCGCATCATTTCGTCGCGTGGCAGCAGATGCAGACCGAACGCCACTCCTGTGAGGGCAAGCACCACCAACCACAACACCACCCAATATCCGAGCGAGGTGTGCAAGTCGAACCACAACTTGCGCCGCCCTTTGCCAGTGGCGATAGTGAATCGCTGCCGCCATTTCTGTCGGTTTTTAGGCCACACTATCCACACGCCGCTCAGCAGTATGACGATGAAGAATATCGTAACGTAGGTCACGATACATTTGCCCACCTTGCCGGCAAACAGCGACTTGTGCAACCGTGCCATGTAGGTGAAGAAGTCAGGCTTGTCGGTCATTCCCGCCTTTTTCATTTTAGCCACCTTCTTCTGATATGCCGCAATGCTGTCGGCGCTCACATCGGCTGACAACTTTTGGTGCTGCTGAGCGTGAGGTATCACCTTGGGCATTCCGAGCGCGCTGCGAATCTCGTCTTTAAACACGAGCGTGGCACCCGACAGGCATATCACCGTGATGAGTATGCCCAGCGGTATCGATAGCCACAAATGAATGCGATATATCCATTTCCTGCTCATGCACCTTAGCCTTTGAAGTTGAGTTTCAGCCCTACGACGAACATTCTGCCAGGAGAATAGAGCGCATGGCGAATGTTATCGTGGTAGATGCGGTCGTCCTTCTTATTGAAGATATTTTCCACACCCACGCTTGGCATCACATTGAGCCACTTCGACACGTTGAAGGTGTGGGTGGTGTTGATGCCCCAAACGCCATATCCTGGAGCGTCCTCATAGTTGGGATAGAGTGTTTTGCTCTGCAAGCGTCCGTTCAAATTCACATTCAAGGTGTAGCGATTCCATGTTTGGTTGTAGTTGAACGCCAAGGTGCCAGTGTGGCGCACTGAGCGTTCGAGGTCTTTCCACTCGTCGCCTGTCTTGGTGCGTGCATAGGTATATACGTAGCTACCCATCACAGAGAAGCCATCAAACACATTCACGCTGGCGTTTACCTGAAGCCCCTTCACCGAGCCCTTGTCGCTGTTCACATAGAGGCTATACGACTTCAGTTTTGCGGCTTGTGCCTCGGTCATTTCAGGAAATTCCTGACGCAGTTCTGCGCGAGTGGCATCGTCAACAGTGTGCTTTTCCTTGATAATCATATCGTTGATAAAGTTCATGTATCCCATCACCGAGATAGAGAACACACGGTTGCTGTATTCGGCGTTGAGCGACACATAATTGCTCTTTTCAGCATTCAGATTCTTGTTGCCGAAAGTGATAACCGGTCTGCCAGCCATCAACTTAAAGTAGTGGTAATACAGTTCGTCGAGACCAGGAGCACGGAAGCCCTGTGAATAAGCCGCACGGAAGCGGAAATTGCCTGGCGAATACATCAACGCCGCTTTAGGGGTGAAGTTGTTGCCAAATGCCTCGTGGCGTGTGTAGCGCACACCCACGGTGGCGGAAAGATTTTGGAGCAACTTCATATCGTGCTGCGCATAGCCAGCCCAAGTGTAGGCGTTGTTGTCCACGTCGCCAGCGGTAGCCACGAGGTAATCTTTACGCCAGTCGGCACCAATCATGGTGGTGGCTCCGTCATAGAAGTTAAACACGCCCTTCAGTTCGCCTTCGTAATACTTCTGACCCTTGCTCTTCACATAGTCGCCCAGTTGATAGTTGCCCGATGCCACATCGTAGATGTTGCCATAATCGTAGGAGTCTTTGATGAAGTCAAACAGCAAAGAGTGGCGCGAGAATTTATACTTTGCTCCGGCTTCCCATCGCCATCCCTCGCTGCGAATGTCGTAAGCCGAGCCACCCTCCTTGCCCTCCACAGGCTCTGGGCGATTGGTACGCTTCCACGAGTAAGCCCCACCGGCATAAAGCGAGAGCTTGTTGCGGAAATCGTAGGTGAAGCGCTGGTTCACCACATTTGAAGTGTAGCCCACGAATAGCGGATCGATGGTTTCGAGCGTTTCGCCTGTTTTTGAGTCGGTGGTCAAGTTGCTATTCTGATAGCTGTCGGCTGCGTCGTGGCTAAACGAGGTGTAGGAACCAAAGCCCTTGGTGAAAATATCCACATTTGCCGACTGCGACCATTGTCCCTTGCCCGACACGCGCGAATTTGAAGTGACCGAAATCAGCTAGTCGGTGGGCTGGTCGGTGATGTGGTGTGGCTAATTCAAGCCTCAGCCTCCAAACCACAAACCAAAGGGACGGTTCTTTTGGTTTGTATATGCCAAAGGCAAACCAAAAGAACCGTCCCTTTGGTTTGCAACTGAAATTAAAATTTTTGAGCAGTATGAAGACGGAAAAAACTCCTATATCTTGATTCCTTATTCAAAATCCACGTATGATGGAATCTATGGTGTAATCAACACAGCAAAACAGAGAATCAACTTTTATAAATATTGAACAAATAACGATATACCTCAAGCAAAGATTTTCTATATTTTGCTATATTCGTGAGTTGAAAAAGAAATTCAATTTGTGTGATTTGTGTGATTCGTGGTCACTTTATATTTCTGAACAAAAGAAAACGCAGCGAAGCTGCCGAATAACCGCAGCGCAGCAGCCGCATAACCCTATAACCGCGGCTAAGCCGCCTAATAGCCGCCGCATAACCAAAAGTATTATCAAAAACTTTGCTAACATCGTCACAAATTGAAAATAATTCAGTAATTTTGTTATCAGGATTGCATAGCGGTAGTTTTTTAGGTACTACAAATTTGCAAACTAACACCGATATTTCCCTAATTTTCAACTAATTAAATTATGTCGAACTCACGTTATAAAAATATTTATCTCCTCAAACCATATTGCCTGAGTATCCTGCTGATTATCGCATGTGCGATATCTGTCGGAGCAAAAACCACGACTTCAACATCAAATGGGTTCACGGTGACAGCCACCGACAATGTCACGCTCAACGGCCAAACAGGCATACTGTTCAAAATCAAGGTCATCGTCCCCGGACCGGATAATGCCGGCGCATGGATGATTCTCGACATCTGCAATATGCAGGGTAACCTTATTAAAGTCAACGGCAAAGATCTCAACACATTCGGCAGCATCGGGCTCCCGTACGAAAACAACAATTTTGACAATTGTGAATTGTTTATATCATACAGCGAGCTAAGCAAAGGAAACATCTCAAAGTCCTCACCTTTCAAATATTTCGTCACAGTACAATCGAAAAACAAGAACAAAAAAAACAGGCAACTGAAACAGTCAGGTTATTTCGAATGGAACGGGTCGTCTTCATCTCCCAAGCCGGCATCCAAGCCGGCATCCAAGCAGTCATCCAAGCCTGATAATCATAAGAATCAAAAATCGTGGGTGGAGAAATACGGCAACATAACGATACACCACACCCTGTTTGCCGACGGGACTGAAAACATCACCACCCAAAGCCCCTGCATATTCTGCCACGAATCGGGGCGGTGCCAGGTTTGTTACGGCACAGGCCAACAATACTGGCGTGGACTCCAATGCTTCCAACCTTGCCGCATGTGCGGCGGCAATGGAAAATGCACGCAATGCGGTGGCGGCAAAGTTTTTTCCACCACCATGTTCAGAAAACCGGATGGATTGTTCTACGACACCAAAGGTCGTATAATAACCCCCCGAAGAGAGATTAAAGGAAATAAACAAAACAGGGCATCATGCCCGGTGTGCGACGGGTTGGGATTTTACACCACAGCCATGTATGTCGATGACCCACACGGAGCATCAATCAATGTCATTTCACAGCACGAGCTTGGCCATCAGCATTTATCAGGAAGCGTATGCCGATATTGCGGAGAACACAGATACCACGTGCACGTCAAATGTTACAAATGCAATTAAAAGCCAGGAAACCACCGTGCAAAAAAATATTCGTGTGATTCGTGGTCACTTTATATTACTGAACAAAAGAAACCGCACCAAAGCAGCCGAATAACCCCATAACCGCAGCAAAGCTGCCTTATTGGTCTTGACATCCTTTTGCAAGTAGATTATCTTTGCGCAAAAATTTATGAATTAAAAATTTACAGCACTATGACAGCACACATTCTACACCCCACACGCTCCACGAGCGCCACTATAACCACTAACCACTAAACACTAACCACGCCGCAAGCGTTTATATTTCGCTTTTGGACCAAAAATGAGGATGTTTGCTTCCGATTTTGACCAAAATCCAGGTGTTTCAAGTGTTTCAGGTATTTCAGGTGTTTCACAAATGAAAAGGTTTTCGTTTTCGTTAAAATTGGTGTTTTCCTTCAGACCTGTCAGACCTGTCAGACCAGTCCGACTCTTCTTAAAAAAATTCCGTGGAATCTGTGATATCTGTGTGAGGCCAATCCACTTGTTGACTTGTTGACTTGTAGACCCCAAAAAATCCGTGGGATTTGTGAGATCCGTGTGAGGGCCAATCCACTCGCTGACCCCAAGATAAAGGTGTGGTTTGAGGGTGTTCGAACCACTATGATTGCAAAGGGACGGTTCTTCTATGTTGTAAACCAAAGGATTTTGGTAATTTAATATTTATTTAACATTTTGTAAACCAAAGGGACGGTTCTTTTGGTATGCCTTTGGCATATACAAACCAAAAGTTACTATGTTTGCAGTGGAAATGTGGTTTGGGGTTGGAGATGGCGTTGAGTGTGGACGCTCGACGGGGCTCTGCCCCTTGCCGCTGGGCGTT
>SFGS01000096.1 GCA_004557565.1 Bacteroidales bacterium
AAATCGTTTTTGTGAGATTTGATACGACCTCCTTCCTGTAAATCATTTTATCATCAGGGGTTTTTCGCCGTGAAACGGCGAGCGGTTTTTATCCTTGGGCAAAGTGGACAGCCCTCGCAAGAGGGTGGCGGTGGGATTGGGAGGTTGGCGGCATGGAAACTCGTTTCCAATGACGCAAAGCGCACAGTCGCACCACCAAATGCAAAGCATTCCACGTTGCCCCAAGGCTGTTTTTTATGTTTTTGTTTTTGATTCCATTCACGATTCGGCAACATTGCATAATCTATCCCCAGGAATTTTCCACTGAAGCGCCGCAACGACAACACCATAACGTAGGGACATGCCTTCGGCATGTTTCAATCGCAACACAACATCGAAACATTTCAAAGGCATGTTCCCACAAAGTGATGGCAATTTGTTAGAAGCAGTGGAGGGTGTGGGTGAGCACTGTGCGGCCGAGAAGGGAGAGAATGATGGCCACCTTGTTGCGTAGGCGCACGTTGCCGTCGGCAAAGCACGATCGGCGCAAGCGCAGAATGCCTTCCCAACTGCGTGTGGTGATAGGCGCAAATTGCTCATCGTGCAGCGGTGCCAACCGAAGCATATTGAAGTAGGCGCTGAGCAGGCGACTGCGTATGGCTTTGAGATGCTGCGGAAACTCGTGTGGCGCACGGCGTTCGAGGTCTTCGAGAATGTCGAGAATGTGCGCACGGCGCGAATTGAATGTGGTGATGATACTGCCTTGGCGCTGGCGATAGTAATACAGGCGCTGAGGGGTGAACGCCACGGTTTGGGAGTTTTGCATCACTGGCATCAGCACGGCAAGGTCTTCGTAGAGCATTCCCACCGGGAATCGCACATCACGAAAAACGCTGGCATCGTAGAGGCGCGCGCATACCGATTGCGTGAGTCCTTTTCTTTGGTAAAAGATATGGTTGGCAGCTTCTGCTGCGGTATAAGTACGAGAATGACTTGCATCGTCGGGCTTTGGCACTGCATCGCCATCGGCATAAAGGTGCCACCCACAGAGTGCTGCCTGTGCCCTACTCTCTTGAATGAGCTGGCAAAGCACCTCCACATACTGCGGAGCGATAAAATCATCGCTATCCACAAAGGTTACATAACGGCCTGTGGCATGATCGAGAGCGGTGTTGCGTGCGGCACTCAATCCGCCGTTGGGCTGATGCACCACACGGAAACGATTGTCGTGCGACGCCCATTCGTCTGCTATGTTGCCGCTGTCGTCGGTGCTGCCGTCGTCCACCACAATCACCTCCAAATGGGCATACGACTGGCTGGCAATGCTCTGCAAGCACTGCTGCAAATACGCGCCCACATTATACACAGGCACAATCACAGAAACCAACGCCTCTTTCACACCGAAAAATTTAATTCTCACACAGATTCAACAAATTCAACAGAATTTTTAATTCAACAGAATTTATTGCTCTGCTGTTTTGTTGAAAATATGTATAGGGATTGATATTTTAGCATTTATCTCATTTTATAGGCTACCCTCTTTATGCCATTTCTAATATCATTCACATTGAAATTGATTAGCAATCCTAAAGGCTTATCACAGAGTTTGAGGTAAGTGAAAAGTTGCTTTTGATGGACAGCCTTAAATTCATCTACTGATTTCAGTTCAACAATCACCAAATCATTGACGATGATGTCAAGTCGCAAATCAAGCCCAAGAGGTTGACCATCGTAGATGATATCAACCTTTTGCTGGTTTTGGGCTTGAAAACCCGCTTTTCGCAATTCAATCATCATTGCTTTTTCATAAACGGATTCCAGCAGTCCAGGGCCAAGCACATTATGCACCTTCATAGCACAAGCAATGATATTGAAGGAGATTTGGTTGATATGTTGTTGCTCTAAATCGGTCATTTTGCCACAAAATGTGATATAAAAAAAATCACACAGATTCACAGGCTCAATTTCTCTGTTTTTTGTTGAATCTGTTGAATCTGTGTGAGCCAATTTTATTTCACTTTCCATTCGAAGCCTTCTTTCGTGTCTTTTACGTCGAAGCCGGCTTCGTTCATCTTGTTGCGGATAAGGTCGGAAGTAGTCCAGTCTTTGTTGGCTTTGGCTGTCTTGCGGATGTCGAGCAGCAAGTCCACAGCCTTGCGGTAAGGCTCAAGGTTCACGCTACCAGCGTCGCCAGCCGAGTCGTCGCGCACACCGAGCACATCGAAAAGGTAGGTTTGGAACACGCTCTTCAATTCGTCGATGTCGGCTTGCGTCATGGTGGCGTTGCCGTCGTTCACCTGATTGATTACCCTGCAAGCGTCGAACAGTGTGGCAATCACGTTTGGCGTGTTCAAGTCGTCGTTCATCGCTTCGGCGCAACGCTCGCGGTAGTTTTCGAGTTTAGCCGAGGTGGTGTCGGCGGCCTTGAGGTCGCAAAGTCGGTGCCAGCCGTCCATCATTCGCTCGTAAGCCTTTTCCGCAGCCTTGAGTGCTTCGTTCGAGAAGTCAACGGTGCCACGGTAGTGGGCCTGGAGAATAAAGAAGCGAATGGTCATTGGGGTGTAGGCTTGGTCGAGGCTTGGGTGGTCGCCGCTGAAGAACTGGGCGAGGGTGATGAAGTTGCCAAGCGATTTGCCCATCTTCTGACCGTTGATGGTAATCATATTGTTGTGCATCCAGTAGCGCACCATGTCTGAGCCCTGCGATGCCACAGCCTGCGCAATCTCACATTCGTGGTGAGGGAACACGAGATCCATGCCGCCGCCGTGAATGTCGAAATGCTGGCCGAGGTACTTGCGTCCCATGGCAGTACATTCGCAGTGCCAACCTGGGAAACCGTCGCTCCAAGGCGATGGCCAACGCATGATATGCTCAGGCGATGCCTTTTTCCAGAGGGCGAAGTCGGCTTGGTTGCGCTTTTCGCCCACGCCGTCGAGTTTGCGGCTGGCATTGATGATGTCGTCGAGGTTGCGTCCCGACAACACGCCGTAGCGGTGGTCCTTGTTGTATTTTTCAATATCGAAATACACGCTGCCGTTGCTCTCGTAGGCATAGCCATTGTCGAGAATTTCCTTCACGAGTTGCTCTTGCTCGATGATGTGGCCTGTGGCGTGAGGTTCGATGCTTGGTGGCAGCACATTGAGTTGGTCCATAGCCGCGTGGTAGCGGTTGGTATAGTATTGGGCTATTTCCATTGGCTCCAGCTGCTCAAGGCGTGCCTTCTTTTCAATCTTGTCGTCGCCTTCGTCGGCATCGTGCTCAAGGTGGCCAACGTCGGTGATGTTACGCACATAGCGCACCTTGTAGCCCAGCGACTTGAGGTAGCGGAACAGCACGTCGAATGTGATGGCTGGGCGCGTGTGACCAAGATGTGGGTCGCCGTAAACGGTTGGGCCGCACACATACATACCTACCGAGCCTTCGTTCAGTGGCACGAAGTGTTCCTTGCGACGAGTGAGCGTATTGTAGATAAATAATGGATGTTGCATAATTAATGGGGTTTTAACCCTAATCGGTCATTAGGTCTTGTGGTATTTCGGAGTTTTAGAAGAATGAATTTTGTTTGTATTTTAATGAGTGATAGCGAGCTATTACGAATTAAAAACAAGCAAAAGGCATCTTATAAAAGCCGAAAGACCGCAAGAAGTAATAAAATAATCCTTACACGGCCTAATGACCGATTTGGGTTTAATTATTCAATATGTGTGGTGAGTGAATGTGTGGCTATCGGATTAAGCCTGGCCCTTTGGCAGAGGGAAATCGATGATGCCATCGTCGGCTGGACGGCCACTCGCTGGCACACGTTGCTTGATTTCGCCGAAAGTGGCTTCGTATTGCTGCACATTCTGTTGGAGAGCAAACATCAGTTGCTTTGCGTTTTCAGGCGTCATAATCACACGGCTCTGAACGCGCGCCTTTGGAGTGTTTGGCGCAAGGAGAATCATGTCGATGAAGAAATCGTTAGGTCCGTGGGTGATTACAGCCAAGTTGGCGTAGCGGCCTTGCATTTCTTCGTTTGGCACTTCAATTTGAATTTGTTGTTGTTGGTTGTTGTCGTTGTTGTTTGCCATTGTTGTATGGTTTTGTTTGTTAATAATCTGTTTTTTATATGTTTATCGCTTCGTAATGCCGAAGCAGTAAGTTTTCTCTTTTGGATAAGTCAAATCCTCCACATGCACACGAATGGCGTGGCAGTTTTTGCGGCTGATGGCGGCACCCACGTAGAACGACCCGTAGCAAGTGCGCCAGAAGTAGGTGTTTTCAGCCCCTATCAGGTCGTGAATGAGGTGCACATCTATCGTGTCGCTGTTGAGCGTTGCGCGGTCGGCCATCATATACAGCGCACGCGCCTTGGTGGTGTATTCCACCTCGCATCGGAGGTTGATGTAATTGCCTGTGCGCCAAAGTGCGCCGAGCCTTATCGGGTGCTTTGGATATTCCGCCACAGGCTTCACATTCACACGGAGCGAATCACTTGCCACGTTGCCATAGTTGAAGCCATACACCGTGATGCGGTGCGCCTCATCGGGCGCGGAGTAACTGAGCAGCACACGCTGCCCCACCTTGATATGCTCCGGCTCGTCCATCGCCGCCACCATGTCGATGGGCTCGGCATCTTCGGGACCGATATATTGCCATCGCGCCAATCCGTCGGCATATCCGAGGTAGGTGACGAAATCGTAGCGTCGTGCCTCCACTACATCGTCGTCGCCATCGCCGCTGTTGCAAGCCGAGAGCGCGCCAAGCATGGCTATCAGCACCACTGCGTATGTCCACCACCCTTTGAGCATATTCCTTTTTCTTATACGATAATCTCGCTTTCAGGCTCTGGTGTCACTATCAGTCCGTCGCGCATGTGAAGCACACGGTCGGTGTCGCCGGCAAGCGACTCGTCGTGCGTCACAATCACGAAAGTTTGCTTCATCTCGTCGCGCAGCGTGAAAAACAACTTGTGCAACTCCTGCTTGTTCTGCGTGTCGAGGCTGCCCGAAGGCTCGTCGGCAAGAATCACGGCAGGCTTGTTGATGAGCGCACGCGCCACAGCCACACGCTGGCGTTCGCCACCCGAAAGTTGGGCAGGCTTATGCTCAAAGCGGTCGGAAAGGTTCATATAACTGAGCAATTCCTTGGCGCGGGCAAAGGCGTCGGAGCGCTTCTCACCACCGATAAGAGCCGGCATTGCCACATTTTCAAGCGTGGTAAACTCCGGGAGCAACTGGTGGAACTGAAACACAAAACCGATGTTACGGTTGCGGAATCGTGCAAGTTCCTTATCTTTAAGGGCCAGCACATCGGTGCCGTCGAACAGCACGCTACCGCTATCAGGCTTGTCGAGCGTGCCGATAATTTGCAGCAGAGTGGTCTTACCTGCACCACTCGGCCCCACAATCGACACAATTTCGCCATCGCCGATAGTCACGCTCACCCCCTTGAGCACCTCAAGGTTGCCATATCGCTTAATAATATTCTTAACTTCAATCATCTTCTCAAAAAAACTCACCTCCAAGCCCCAGCACAGCCACCCAAAGCGCAGGCAAAAGCCCACCCAAAAGAGCGGCGGAAAGCCAAAGTCCACCCTTCCAAAGCACAGGCAAACCCCAATCAAAGGAGCGGTGGAAAGCCAAAGGCTCAAGCCCCAGCAAAAAGCCGAATGTGGCTGAAAGCCAAAAGTGGCAGAGGCCCAAAGGTCTTAATTTGCAAAGTTATCAAAATCTTTCCACATTCCCCCGCTTTCCCCCCAAAAAATCTACACCTCCCCATGTTTACGACTCAGTGGAGAAATACTGGGGGACAGAAACAAAAACATAAAAAACAGCCTTTTGGCGTTGCCAGTGCTTCGCACCTGTCGTTAGCGCTGTGGCATGTCTGATTTCAAGC
>SFGS01000002.1 GCA_004557565.1 Bacteroidales bacterium
TAAGCCTCACCACGCCGATGGTACTGCGAAAGTGGGAGAGTAGGTAACCGCCCCCTACGGAGAGCGACAGAGCAATCTGCCGCTCTCTTTTTTTGTATATATCCCTATAATTGCTCAAATTTTGCGTAAAATTTGAAAATTTCTTATCTTTGTATCAATAATTGATGAGCACACACAATCACTTAATTATGACAAATTTAGACCAAGAAATCAGGTTGCAAATGTTTTCGGCAAATGCCGAGGCTTTAGTTGATGTGCCTTTTGGTGGCAGTTTACGAGCAGGATTTCCAAGTCCTGCCCAAGATTACACTTCTGAAGCCATTAACTTGGGAAAAATCCTCGTTCGTGATAACGAAACCACCTTTTATGCCCGTGTAGAAGGCAATTCCATGTGCGAAGCAGGAATTTGCGATGGTGATCTCGTGGTAATTGATAAAAGTATTGAGGCTTCTGAAGGCGATATAGTTGCTGCTTTTATCGATGGAGAGTTCACATTAAAGCGTTTTCATGTAAATACCAACGAAGGCTGCGCCTGATGCCTGCCAATGCTGATTTCAAACCGATAAAAGTTACTGAAGAAAATAATTTTATGGTTTGGGGTGTGATGACTTTCTGTATTCGCCGTTTTCACGAATAAAATTTCACTTCTCTACAAATTATGCAACTGTACGGACTTGCCGACTGTAACAATTTTTACTGTTCCTGCGAGAGGGTGTTTCACCCCGATCTTGTAGGCAAACCAGTTGTGGTTTTGTCGAACAATGACGGGTGTGTGATTGCACGCAGCGAAGAGGCTAAGCGCTTGGGAATAAGCATGGGAGTGGCTTTTTACCAAGTGAAAGAGCAATTAGAGCAAGCCAAAGTTGCAGTGTTTTCTTCCAACTATAATTTGTATGGCGATATGAGCCGCAGAGTTCACACTATGCTTGGCAGATACACTCCAAATGTGGATATTTACAGCATTGATGAAGCATTTATCGATTTAAGTGATTTAGGCGATTCTGAATACATCACGAATTATGGTAAACGCATTGTGCATGAGGTGACTAAAGGAACTGGAATTCCCATTTCGCTTGGCGTTGCTCCCACTAAAACACTTGCGAAAATGTGCAGCAAGTTTGCAAAGCATTACCCTGGTTATGAGGGTTGCTGCCTGATAGATTCAGAGGAAAAACGAGAAAAAGCCCTAAAACTTTTCCCTATTGAAGAAGTGTGGGGAATAGGTCGGCGTTCAGTTGATAAACTCAAATATCACGGTGTGAAAACTGCTTGGGATTTGACACAGAAAACTGAAAGTTGGGTGCAAAGAATGCTCACTATTACTGGTGTGAGAACATGGAGAGAGTTGCGTGGTGAAAGTTGTATATGTATTGATGAACTGCCTCGTAAACAAAGCATTTGCACGAGCCGTAGTTTTCCAGATGGAGGACTGACTAACCGTGCTGATGTGGAAGAGGCACTTGCAAATTTCGCAGCACGATGCAGTTCGAAAATGCGAAGAGAAAACACGGTTTGTAAAGCCATTTCAATATTTGCTTACACCAATAGATTTCGACCAGATTTACCCACCGATTACATTTATCAAACAAATTATCCACTTGTGCCCACTTCGGATTTAAACGAAATCGTAGGCTATGCGGTGGGTATGCTTCGCTCGGCATGGAAGGGCGATGGTAAATTCAATTATAAAAAAGCCGGTGTGCTGGTGTGGAACATAGTGGATTCTTTACCCATACAAGGCAATCTTTTCGACACTTTTGACCGTGAAAAACAAGCCCAACTCAGTCGGGCGATAGACGAAATTAACCGTAAAAACGGACATAATGCCATTCGTATGGCGGTGCAAGGCTACAGTAAAAAATGGCATTTGAAATGCGAATACATTAGCAAGCAATACACCACAAATATTGATGACATTATTAAACTAAAACTCAATAAGTGATTGAATTAGCGGATATTATCTTCTCTTCTTTGATTTCTTGGTTGAAGTGCTTTTTGCTGATTTCTTGTAATTGCTCAGTCCTAATTTAATGTTCTCAACAATGGCTTTAGATGAGTAGGTAGCACCTGTTGCTCCATCAGGCTTGAGATTGATGGCCTCATCCACGGTTTTCCCAATGTATTGAGGAAAAACCTTCTTTTGCGCCATTCTATAGTATCTTGGTGATTCCTTACTGGTTTCGGCTTCAATTTTTGTGATTTTCCCTTTTTCTACTGTGATTTTGAGTGGAGTTGGTCCACTATATCCCTTCACATGCTTCGCAAGTTCACCAGTATAAATCACTCCGCCTTTAGCAAATGCCATAGTTGCTGTGGCGAGTAAGATTGCCACTCCGATATATTTAATACAGTTTGTTTTCATATTCTCTTTTCTTTTATAAAGCAAAGTTAGTCATTAATTTTGGTATCTCAATTCATCATTCATTTAATATGGGTTAAATTTTAGATTTTTTGAGGTTGAAAAGTTGATGATTTGTTTTTATAATCGTGGCGTTTTCATTACCTTTGTTAATTAGAATTAAAACAGCGTGTGTTTACTGCTGTTTGTTAAATCAAGATTTCGAGAATTGATGAAAGAAGATATACAAAAGTGTATTGAGGTGCTGAAAAAGGGCGGGTTGATACTTTACCCTACCGACACTATATGGGGTATCGGTTGCGATGCCACTAATGCTAAGGCTGTGCAAAAAGTATATGAACTTAAAAAACGTGCAGATAACAAGGCTTTGATTGTACTGCTCGACAGCGAGGAACACCTCGATCACTATGTGGTTGATGTGCCAGAAATGGCGTCCGAACTTATTCATGTGGCAGTTAAACCGCTGACCATTGTGTATGAAGGTGCATTTAATGTGGCACCTAATCTGTTGGGCGACAATGATAGCCTCGGTATTCGTGTGTCGAATGAGAAATTTTCGCATGAACTTTGTGAGAAGTTTGGTCGTCCGATTGTGTCAACCAGCGCCAATGTGAGCGGAGAACCTTCGCCAAAGATTTTTTCAGAGGTTACAAAGGAGATAGTTGAAGGTGTGGATTATGTGGTGAAATATCGTCAAGACGACAACAAGCCAGCCGATGCATCAAACATCATTTTGCTCGGTAGCGATGGTACTTTCAAAATTCTCCGATAGTGGCATTATCTATAAAACACTACAATTTTGATTAGCGAAAAAACACAACGAATTAAATATGTGTTGGCTGACTTTTTCTCAGCCAATATGGCATGGTTCACCTACAACTGTTTGCGTTTCCATCTTGGTGGCGTGAGGGGTTATAGCACATTAGGTGATTTCATGTCGAGTTCTACCATCATTATCGGGCAAATTGCTTTTCCCTTGATGATGATGGGTGTTTATTGCCTTTCGGGTTACTACAACGAAGTGTTTCGCAAATCACGCCTTAGCGAATTGATGACAACTTTTAAAACTGCCGTCATCAATACGCTGTTAGCATTCTTTATAGCATTGATCAACGACATGATGAATGATAATCGCAGCTTCAACTATGAGATTATCCTTGTGCTGCTGGCTTTACTATTTTTTCTTACCTATTTTCTCAGGTTGGCTATTACGGCGCGCACATCTTCTAATATTAAAAACAGGAGATGGCGATTCAACACTTTGGTTGTGGGTGCAGGTGCGGCCGCGTATGCCTTCGTAGAAAAACTCAACAAAATGCGCCAGTCCACAGGCTATCATGTGGTGGGCTATGTGGATGTGCCGGGCGAAAATCGCGTAAAAGATATACATTTGCCAGTATATACATTCGACGATATTGCTAAGGTATGCGAGGAAGAAGAAGTGAAAGAACTGATAGTGGTGCCAACCAACCAAGATAATAAGGTGGTGTTGGGCACAATCAACCGTCTGTTTGCCTATGACTTGCCCATAAAAGTGACGCCAGAGCGATTTAATACGCTGTCGCGCACACGCCTCGATGATTTCTCTGGCGACCCATTGGTTGATGTGTCGAATGGCAACATTGACGCAGGCACCAAGAATATGAAGCGAATGCTTGATGTGCTTTTTTCACTGATTGCTTTGATAATGTTGCTTCCAGTTTATCTGTTTGTGGCGGTGCTGATTAAATTCGATTCAAAAGGTCCGATTTTCTTTTTTCAAGAGCGTTTGGGCATACATAATAAGCCATTTCGTATTATTAAATTCCGCACGATGGTTGATGGCGCAGAAAAAGAAGGTAAACCACAATTGTCGAGCGACAGCGACCCTCGTGTCACGAAATTGGGTCGCATTCTGCGCAAGTATCGTATAGATGAACTACCACAGTTTTGGAATGTACTGAAAGGCGATATGGCGATGGTAGGTCCACGCCCAGAGCGTATGTTTTATGCTAAACAGATACTTGAACGTGAGCCATCTTACTCTCTGATTCACAAGGTGCGTCCGGGTATCACTTCGCTTGGACAGGTGAAATTCGGATATGCGAAAAATGTTGATGAAATGATAGAACGATTACGTTACGATTTGCTCTATCTCGACAACATGTCGATTATCAACGATTTTAAAATCATTGCCTACACAGTAAGAATTGTATTTAAGGGAAGAGGATTGTAATGGAACAATATAACGAAGATACTATTGTGGAAAAAGCCTGTCGCAACAGCGAAGGTTGGTATATGAAACTTCTTCGATGGAGGGAAGACCATATACCAGAGAAAAGTTTTGTGGTGATATTGGCTATTATTATTGGTGTGGCTTCTGGTCTTGCAGCCGTGCTTCTCAAATTTTTGATTGGCACAATCTCTGGACTGGTGAATAGCGTTACGGAGGCTTCGCAAGCCAACTATTACTATTTGGTGTTCCCAATTATCGGCATTTTCTTGACAGGCATTTATGTACGCTATGTGGTGCGTGACAATATTTCGCATGGTGTGACGCGTGTGCTATATGCCATCGCTCAAAAGAAGAGTCGATTGAAATTCTATAACATGTATGCCTCGTTGGCATCCTCATCCGTTACTATCGGTTGTGGTGGTTCGGTCGGAGCCGAGGGCCCTATCGTATTTACAGGGGCGGCTATTGGTTCAAACCTTGGTCAAGCCTTCCGCCTCTCGCCTCACATGCTGATGATGCTCGTTGGTTGTGGTGCGGCTGCAGGTATTGCTGGCATCTTTAAGGCACCAATTGCTGGTGTGCTGTTTACGGTGGAGGTGCTGATGCTTGATTTGACTGCTGGCTCGGTTATGCCACTGATTATGGCATCGGTGGCAGGTGCAACCGTGGCTTATGTTTTCACGGGTTACAATGTGGAATTCTTCTTCACACAGAGTGAAATGTTTTATACCTCACGTATTCCTTATGTTGTGCTCCTCGGCGTGTTCTGTGGTTTGGTTTCGGTTTATTTCACCAAGATGATTGAAGTGATGGAGCGCATGTTTGGGCGCATTTCACGTCCTCGCTATCGTTTCTTTTTAGGCTCAATACTCTTGAGCGTGCTTATCTTCGTGTTTCCTCCACTGTTTGGTGAAGGTTACGAATCCATCAACTATTTGCTGAATGGGCATGTAGAGCAAATCTTCAACAATAGCCTTTTCTACGGAATGCGCAGCAGTGTGGGTGCAACACTCTTGCTGGTTGGAGCACTTTGCTTCATGAAAGTGTTTGCCACCAGTGCTACTAATGGCGGTGGCGGTGTGGGTGGAACGTTTGCTCCATCATTGTATGTGGGGTGTATGGCAGGTTTTCTTTTCGCCTATGCAGTCAATTCGCTGGGTATTGTTGACCCCACAATGCCACTCTCTACCAAGAATTTTGCTCTTGTGGGCATGGCTGGTGTGATGGCTGGCGTAATGCACGCACCTTTGATGGCGATCTTCCTTACTGCAGAAATGACTGGTGGCTATTCGTTGTTCTTGCCCTTGCTGATTGTGGCAGCCATATCTTATGGCACATCACGTATATTCTCAAACTATAGCATCTACACCAAGCGTTTGGCACTTCAGGGCGAATTGCTCACTCACCAAAAAGACAAAACCGTGCTTACCCTGCTGAAGATGGACAGCGTTATAGAAACAGATTTTATTCCTGTTCACCCCGATATGAGTCTGAAGCAAATGGTAGATGTGATTTCGAAGAGCAAACGTAATCTGTTCCCTGTTACCGACGACGATGGTCAACTGCTTGGTATTGTGCTTCTTGATGACATTCGCAATATTATGTTCCGCCCCGACTTGTATAGGCGTATGCATGTGAAGCGTTTCATGTCGATGCCCCCAGCAAAGGTGGAACTCGGCACGCCTATGGACCAAGTGATGAAGATGTTCGATAATACAGGCGCATGGAATCTGCCGGTGGTGGAAGAAGGGCGTTATGTGGGATTTGTGTCGAAGTCAAAGATATTTAATTCATATCGTCAGGTGCTGAAGCACTACAGTTACGATTGATGTTGATTGTTTAGTATAAAATAACTTGAGCATATTTTTGAAGATGGAAAAGAAAGATTTAAAGATAGTGTTTTTCGGAACTCCTGATTTTGCTGTGGAGAGTCTGAAACGCCTTGTGGAAGGTGGATATAACGTGGTGGGTGTTGTCACTATGCCTGACAAGCCAGCAGGTCGTGGTCATCATCTCCTCCAGAGTGATGTGAAGAAATATGCCGTTGAAAATGGTTTGCATTTGATGCAGCCAGTGAAATTGAAAGATGAAGAATTTGTGAACGAACTTCGCAGTTTGAACGCGGACTTGTTTATTGTCATCGCATTCCGAATGCTTCCTGAAGTGGTGTGGGCCATGCCTCGCCTTGGCACATTCAATCTTCACGCCTCTTTGCTCCCAAAATATCGTGGCGCAGCGCCAATCAACTGGGCTGTAATGAACGGCGAAACTGAAACTGGTGTAACCACATTCTTCCTGAAACACGAGATTGATACAGGCGACGTGATTCAACAAAAATCATTCCCCATTGGCCGTAAAGACAATGTAGAGACAATTCACGACGGACTGATGATGATGGGTGCAGGTATGGTGATTGAAACTGTTGACGCAATTATTGCTGGCACAGTGAAGCCTATTCCTCAATCGGAAATGCTTACTGCCGGGGAAAAGCCAACTCCTGCGCCAAAAATCTTCAAGGACACATGTCGCATTGATTGGAATTGGTGTGCTGAAAAGGTGTATAACCATGTGCGTGGCTTATCGCCATATCCAGCTGCGTGGACTGAGATTGTTGATGCTGCAGGCAAGGTTTATGCTGTGAAAATATTTGAAACAGGCGAACCTGAAGCACCATCTGCTAACCTTGTGCCTGGCACCCTGACAACTGATGGCAAACGCCTTTGGGTGGCATGTGCAGATGCGAAAATTGAGATATTATCGCTTCAAATGGCTGGTAAACGCAGGATGCCGACTGCCGACTTCCTTCGTGGCTTTAACATTGAAGGTTGCCATTGCTGATAATTTTCCCAACATGATATATGAAAAATCGGTTTTGAGTTTATTGAAACCGTTTTTTTGCATTTTGGCAATAGTTCTTACTCGTTTTTGTCTCAACTTATACCTATCATATCGCCATTTTTGAGTAATTTTGTAAGTTAATAATTTGGTAAATTATGTACATACAAAATAAGACTGATTATGGGTATATTAGAGTTGCGTCGGCAGTTCCATCTGTTAATGTTGCCGATGTCGACTTTAATGTGAAAAGTATATTGAGCAGCATTGAGCAAGCCAAGCAGTGCGATGCGCAGATGTTGGTGCTACCCGAACTTTGTGTTACTGCTTACACTTGTGCAGATCTGTTTGGCAACGAACAGTTGCTCGACGCTGCAGAAGAAGGAATTCAGCAAATTCAGCAATCCACTATCAATTCCGATATTGTGGTGTTTATTGGTGCGCCACTTCGCTGTGATGGGCATCTTTATAATTGCGCAGTGTGTATTCAGGGTGGCAAGATTCTCGGTGCTGTGCCAAAAACTTATTTACCGAATTATAAAGAATTTTACGAAAAGCGCTGGTTCACGAGTTATAATGTGACCAAGACTGCAACAGAAATCACTATCAATGGCCAAGTTGTGCCTTTTGGTGCCAACCTCATTTTCAATGCTGGTAAGGTGAAAGTGGGTGTGGATCTTTGTGAAGATTTATGGGTTCCCATTCCACCAAGTTCGATTTATGCAATCAATGGCGCAAATGTGATTGTGAATTTGTCGGCTTCAAATGAACTTATTGGCAAGCACCAATATTTGCGTGATTTGATCAAGCACCAATCCGACAGTTGCACCACTGCATATATTTATTCATCGGCTGGTTTTGGCGAATCTTCTACCGATTTAGTGTTTGCCGGCAATGCCATTATTGCTGAAAACGGATCTATTCTCAGTGAATGTAAGCGTTTTGAACTCGATCCACAAATCACTTTTGCGGATGTGGATATTGAGGCGTTGAATAATGAGCGTCGCATCAATGGCAGTTATAACGACAACATGCTACAGTTCAGTCGTCCAATGCGCCTTATTCCGCTCACATGGCCCAAAACGCTCAATTACGACGAAACACCACTTTCCCGAATGCTCAAAACACTCCCTTTTGTGCCTTACGAAGACCATCGCAATTCACGATGCGAAGAGATTGTCAATATTCAAACAGAGGGTTTGATGCGTCGCCTTCAATTCACGCATATCAATAGTTTGGTGGTGGGCATCTCTGGTGGTTTGGACTCCACTTTGGCACTCCTTGTGGCTGTCAGGGCTTTCGACCGACTGGGCTACGACCGAAAGAAAATTTACGGCGTGACAATGCCGGGCTTCGGCACTACAGGCAGAACATATAACAATGCCCTTGCAATGATGAATGCTTTGGGTGTGACTGTGAAGGAAATTCCAATCGCTGATGCTGTGAAGCAGCATTTCAAAGATATTCAGCATGATATTTGTGTTCACGATGTCACTTACGAAAATGGTCAAGCACGCGAAAGAACGCAGATATTGATGGATTTGTCGAACAAATTCAATGCGTTGGTGCTCGGTACAGGCGACCTTTCAGAGTTGGCATTGGGCTGGGCTACCTATAATGGCGATCACATGTCGATGTACAATGTGAATGCAAGTATTCCTAAAACTCTCGCAAAGCACCTCGTGATGTGGTTTGCAACATCTGTGGGCACTTCAACTCCTCAGGGTGTTTTGATTCATGAAACATTGCTTGATGTGCTCAACACGCCTATTAGCCCCGAACTCACACCGGCAGCATCAGATGGCGAAATCCAGCAAAAAACAGAAAATCTGATTGGTCCTTACGAACTGCATGATTTCTTTCTGTATTATATGTTGCGTTATGGCTATACTCCACGTAAGATTTTCATGCTTGCCAAGACTGCTTTTGGTGATGAATACGACAATAAAACGGTGAAGAAATGGCTCACAAAGTTTATGTGGCGATTCTTCTCACAACAATTTAAGCGTTCATGTCTTCCTGATGGACCAAAAGTGGGTACTGTTAGCCTTTCGCCTCGTGGCGATTGGAGAATGCCAAGCGACGCCGCTTCTGCTATTTGGATCAAGGAATGTGAAACATTGCCAGAATAACTGACTATAAAAAATGCGTCCAGTCATTAGACACACATATAACGTGGTGCGTAGTATCATCGTCTTCTTCCTGGTGACGGTGGTTACGCTCTATGCGTTGTTATATATCTTGCTGTGCATCCCTTCCATTCAGCAAAAGATTAAAGCAGAGGGGGAGAAGGAATTGAGCAAGTTCTTGAAAACCAATGTTCAAATTGGTGAACTCTCCATCAAACCTTTCAATCAAGTTGTGCTTTATGATGTGGTTATTCCAGACCAAAAGGGAGGTGACTTAATTCAAATTGATGTGCTTGGCGCAGGTTTGAATATGCAGAAACTGCTTGCCGATAAACGAATAGAGGTGAATTATGCAGAACTGCTTGGACTTCATGGCCATATCACAAAGGCAGACAAGGATAGTCCTACAAATCTTCAATTCATTATCGATGCTTTCAAGCCAAAGAAAAAGAAGGAACCAACCAAGTTTGATTTGGCAATACGCAACATTGTGATTCGCAATACCGACCTGCGTTACGACTTGCTGAGTGAACCGAGAAAACAGAACAAATTTGATGCGAACCATGTTGGTATCATCAACCTTTGTGCTGATGTGGATATTCCACGACTTAAAAACGATGATTTTTTGATTGATGTTAAAAGATTGTCGTTTGGTGAAACTTCGGGCTTTGTGGTGAAACAGATTTCCACAAAATTGGCGATTACTGCCCATAGCACTGTGATTTCTGATTTAAAAGTGGAATTGCCACATACAGATTTGGCGTTAAATCAGCAAGTGTTCACTTACGATTCATTGAAGCATATCGGTAATGCTGTGAAAACGGCTCCATTGAATATTTCACTGAAGAATGCAAAGATTAATTTGATTGACTTCAAGGCGTTTGTGCCAGCATTCTCTCATTTCGACGAGGATTTCAAATTGTCGTGCAGAATTAATGGCGATTTGGATAATCTTAAAGTTTCGCAGTTCAAACTCAATAACAATAGCAGAGACTTGAGCCTCGATATTAATGGCGTGGTTACCAATCTTAAAGACAAGGACAAACTATCGTTTAATGTGCCTCGTGTGAAATTGAGTGTCACGGGAAAAGAAATCAACAAGATTACTAACTATTTGGTGAAACTTAAGCCAAATGTGAATAGCATTATCAATAATCTTGGTGATTTCAAACTCGACGCTGCTGTATCGGGTAGCGTTAAGCACATCAATTTTAATGGCAAATTCAGTTCTGCTGTTGGCGATATGGTTTTGAAAACCACACTCAACATGTCGAATGATAAGTTTGACATCGATGCAGATTTTAACACGCCTCAATTTAATGTTGGTAAACTGATTTCAAAGAGCGATTTGATTGGCTCGTTGTCTGCTGACGCGCATGTGAGGGCAAGAATCCACAAGAAAAAGCTTGAGGATTTAGCCGTGAAGGGCGATATTAAATACATTGATTTCAAAGGTTACCGTTTCCAGAATATAGTGTCGGATATCGTGGGCGGTGCCAACAATTTCAAAGGCACTTTATCGGTTAACGACCCTAATGGCATGATTCATGCCACAGGCAATGTGCTGCTTAGTGGAGCGAAGTCAAAGTTTGAGGTTGATATGTCGGCTGCCAATGTGAATCTGGCAAAAATGAAGTTGTATAATGGCAATTTGAGTGAATTTTCATTTAACCTGCACGCTTCCATTGATGGTAACTCGCTCGACAATATCAATGGTTTTGCCACTTTAGACAACATTTCACTTACTGATGCTAAGGGAAAGTCGATGTCGTTTAACTCTATTTCGTTAACAGCCGACAACGTGTCGAGTCCGCAAGTGGTGCGATTTGATTCCGATATTGTGAATGGCCAACTTTACGGTAAATTCGACTTCAAGACACTGGTTCCAGCCTTTAAGAATTTGATTTCGCAGGTTCTTCCAAATCTTGTGGATCCAAACACGGTGAAACCTTTGAAAAAATCGAACGACGACTTCAAATTTAATCTCACTGTTCATCCGAGTGAGAAACTTGAGGAACTTTTGAAGTTGCCAGTGAAATTGCTCTATAAAGCAACTGTTGATGGTAATGTGAATATGAGCGAAAAGGATATTTTCGTGAATGTGAGCATTCCCTATATTCAGCAGGGCAAAAAACTGATTGAAGGAACGTCGCTTACTGCATATTACGACAGCACTTCAAATGCTTTCGTGACTAATGTGAAGACGCTATTTCCTTCAAAGGACAGTAAAATTGCTATTGACTTAAACGCTTTGGCTGCAAACGGACGCATCGACACGGATTTAGGTTGGAAATTCAACCGTGATAGAGATTTCCACGGCAATATTTTAACATCGGTGGTGTTGTCGAAAAACGAAGATAAGTCGATAGCCGTACATACCGACATCAATCCCTCGCAAGTGGTGGTGAACGATACGGTTTGGTATGTGAAGCAAGGCGCATTTGATTATACAAATGGCACTGTGACCATCGATGGCATTCATGTATTCAGGGAAGGGCAGTTTATCGACATTGAAGGTGCTGCTTCAAAAAATCCTGACGATGAAGTGAAACTGGAACTCAAAAACATCGACCTTGATTATATTTTTGAAACGCTGCATATCAATAATGTGGATTTTGGTGGTAAAGCCACTGGCGTGTTTTATGCAAGTGAAGTTTTTACTAAGTCACCAAAACTGCTGACACCTAATCTGCATGTCGATAATTTGCGTTACAACAAGGCAGATATGGGTGATGCTGATATTGAGAGCCATTGGAACAACGAGGATAAGGGCATAGCAATTAATGCAACCTTGTCGCAAAAGAATGGCCATCAATCATTCATCAACGGAGCCATTTTCCCGATGGCAGATTCGCTGTATCTTGACTTCAATGTGACTAAGGCAAATGTGAAATTTATGAAGCCGTTTATGTCGGCGTTCACGAGTGATATTGATGGATACGCATCTGGTCATGCCGTGCTGTTTGGTAATTTCAAGACCATTGACTTGTATGGCGACATTTATGCAGAGGATTTGAAATTGAAATTGGATTTCTCTAATGTATATTACTACTGTACTGACTCAATTCACATGACGCCTGGCTTGATTCAATTTAGCGATGTGAAAATCAAAGACAGAGACGGACACAGTGGCAAACTTTCTGGTTGGGTAAAGCATGAACAATTCCATAATGCGTCGTTCAACTTTGTTGTGACCGATGCAAAAGACTTGCTATGCTACGATACCAATGCCTCAAACAATCCTATTTGGTATGGCACTATTTACGGCAATGGCTCCGCATTTGTGGAGGGTGAACCGGGATTTGTCAATATTAAAGTAAATATGGAGTCGGCACCACGAAGCAAATTCACATTTGTGATGTCGGATAATCAGGTGGCTAATGAGTATAAATTCATTACCTATCGTGACAGGAACGAACTTTATGGACCAAAAGATACGGTTCCCGAAATCGACACTATTCCCGAAATTGTGAAGCAGTTCACTCAAAAAATCAAGAAAGCAGATTCGTCCGATCCAACAAAATATCTGATTGACTTACAAGGCGACATCACGCCAGATTTGCAAATGTATTTGGTGATGGACCCTGTGGGTGGTGATAAGATTAAAGCCACTGGTAGGGGCAATTTGCAAATGAAGTACGACAACACGGATGAGAAGTTGGAAATGTATGGCAAATATTCTTTGGAAAAAGGCACCTACAACTTCACACTTCAAGATATCATTGTAAAAGATTTTACGATTAAGGACGGTAGTACGATTTCATTCCAAGGCGACCCTTATAATGCTACGCTCGATATTCAAGCCATCTATTCGCTGAATGCCAACATTCGCGACCTTGATGAGAGTTTTGCTGATGATAGGGAATTGAATCGAACCAGTGTGCCTGTTCATGCGCTGCTGAAAGCAAATGGCGTGATTACTCACCCCGACATCTCATTCGACTTGGAATTCCCAACGCTTACTTCTGAGGCGTATAGAAAAATCAAGAGTATTGTCAGCACCGACGATATGATGAACCGACAAATCATATATCTGCTTGCGCTGAATAGATTCTATACCCCTGAGTATATGAATGGCACAAATAAGAACAATGAATGGACTTCAATTGCGTCGTCCACCATTTCTTCACAGTTGAGCAGTTTGTTGGGGCAGTTGAATGAAAATTGGACTATCGCACCTAATTTCCGCACTAACAAGGGCGACTTCACCGACACGGAATTTGACTTGGCGTTGTCGAGCCAGTTGTTGAACAACCGATTGCGCTTTAATGGTAATTTCGGTTATCGCGACAATACCTATAACACTAAAAACTCCAACTTCATTGGTGATTTCGACTTGGAATATCTCTTGAACGCAAAGGGTTCATGGTTGCTTAAAGCATATAATCACTTCAACGACCAAAACCTCTATTCAAGAAATGCGATGACCACACAAGGGGTGGGTATTGTGTTCAAGCACGACTTTGATAACTTGTTTGATTTCCTACATAGGAAGAAACAAAAAAGAAACTTACAACGGGATTCGGTGTCGGCAAAACCCATTGTCGGTTCTGATTCTGTGACTGTGAAATGATTCGTAGGTATTTTGTCATATTGATTATGCTGCTAAGTTTTGGTTCCACTTTTCTTAAAGCAGAGCCAAGAATTAATCTAAAGAATAAGATTCAGCAGATTAAACTGAAAATGGCTGAGCCCTTCGACACAACTCGCGACAGCACCTATTGGAAACGCGCTTTACAGCATGGAAAAGTTGATATGAACGACACCACTATCATTTATCCATCGTTTCTTGATTTTTGCGTGAAGGTGTATCGTTGGGGTGACCATACATTTAACGGCTACGACTCCACCTATGTGGTGAGCACAGGCAAGAACTGGAAATTGATGCTCAAAAACAACAACTGGCTAAGTTCGTGCATCGGCCATATTTCGGAAGAAAGAATGCCTGTGGGCATGTATTCTAATATGACCTCGTCGTTTGGTGCCCAATTGTCGTTTATGGCTGTGAGTGTGAGTTATATGATGAACATCAACGACTTGATTTCGGGTAATAAGGTGAAGAATAAAAAGTTTGATTTTTCATTCACATGCTCCCGACTCTATTTAAGTCTCTACAACTATAAGGGTGATTACCCATACTATATTCATAGATTTGGTGATATCCCTCATCAAGACATTAGAGGCTATAAATTCAAGGGAGTGTCAAGCACATTAAAAGGTACGAATTTATACTATATATTCAACAACAGGCATTATTCCCAAGCGGCGGCATATTGTTTCTCGAAATATCAACGAAAAAGTTCGGGCTCATTTATTGCAGGGATTCATATTTTCAACGAAGATGTGACCATGAACTTTAACGACTTGAGAGCGCATTTCCCCAACGAAAAAATATGTGATGATTTGTCATATAAATATAAAGGTTATAGCGCACTTTTCGGATATGGCTACAACTGGGTGTTAGGTCGAAATTGGCTCTTCAACATCACAGCCGTGCCGGGGTTTGGCTATCGCCGTTCAACACCGGGTTCGCCTGATGGTGAATTTGATTTCTGGTCGTGCGATTATCGTGCGAAAATGGGATTGGTGCTGAATAGGAAAAGGTTTTTTTATGGGTTGCATCTTTTCACAGAGGGGCATTGGTATTTAACTAAGCACAATAGCGTGTTTAATGCCAACCACGACTTGAATGCAATCGTAGGTTTTAGATTTTAAATTTTCAAAAAGATATGAGTACAATTATTCTTGGAATTGAATCATCTTGTGACGACACTTCTGCTGCAATCATCGTTGATGGCGTATTGAAATCAAATGTGATTGCCAGTCAGAAAGTTCATGAAAATTATGGTGGAGTGGTTCCTGAATTGGCTTCACGCGCACACCAGCAAAACATTGTGCCAGTGGTGAGCGAAGCCATTCGCCAAGCGGGAATTAATAAATCCGACATCAATGCCATAGCGTTCACTCGCGGACCAGGCTTGCCAGGCTCGCTCCATGTGGGCACATCGTTCTCTAAAGGATTGGCATTGGGCTTAGATATTCCATTGGTGGATGTGAACCACTTGCACGGCCATGTGCTTTCGCATTTTATTAAAGACGACGAAAACACCGAGGTGCCAGAGTTTCCATTCCTTTGTTTGCTGATTTCGGGTGGCAATTCACAAATTGTGAAGGTTACGTCTTATTCAGAAATGGAGATTTTGGGCCAAACCATCGATGATGCCGCTGGTGAGGCTTTCGACAAGTGCGCAAAGTCTATGGGCTTGCCTTATCCGGGCGGTCCTATCATTGATAGAATGGCTCACGAAGGCGATGCCGCTAAATTCAAATTTTCAAAGCCACACATACCTGGCTATAACTACAGTTTCAGTGGTTTGAAAACCTCGTTCCTCTACACCCTCCGTGATGAAATGAAGGTGAACCCCAACTTTATCGAGGAAAACAAGAACGACTTGGCTGCTTCGCTTCAAAAGACCATCATCGATACTTTGATGGATAAATTCTCGAAAGCGATTAAGGACACTGGCATTAAAACCATCGCCATTGCAGGTGGTGTTTCGGCAAACTCAGGTATTCGCGATGCCGTTCAGGAGTACGCTGACCGACGCCATATCAAGGCGTTTATTCCTAAGCGCTCTTATACCACCGACAATGCTGCAATGATTGCCGTGGCTGGTTATTATAAATATTTGGATAAGAAGTTCTGTGATATTACAGAACCTCCTTTTGCAAGAGTAACAATCTAAAAAGATTCAGCAAAATGAAGTATTCAATTATCGCCATTGGTGACGAACTTTTGATTGGGCAGGTTACCGACACTAATTCTGGATGGATTGCTCGTGAAATGTCGGTTTATGGTTGGGAATTGCAGAAAGTGCAAGTGGTTCCCGATAATGCCGATGCGATTAAAAAGGCAATAGATATAGCTTTTGAGGAAAGCGATGTGGTGTTGGCTACTGGTGGACTTGGTCCCACAAAAGACGACATTACCAAAACCACCCTTTGTGACTATTTCGGGGGCGAACTGATTTTTGACGATGCCACTTTGGCGAATGTGCTCGAAGTGGTGGAAAAGCGTCATCTCAAACTCAACGAATACACCCGAAATCAAGCCTATGTGCCAAGCAGTTGCGAAGTGGTGCAAAACGAAGTGGGAACAGCACCTATCCTGTGGTTTGAAAAGGACGAAAAGGTGTTGGTGTCGATGCCTGGTGTTCCGTTTGAAATGCAGCACATGATGAAGAAAGTGCTGATTCCGAAACTCGTTAAGAAAACGCACGACAATATGCACCTTCAGTATCGCACCTTTATCGTGATTGATATTATAGAATCACTGCTTGCTATGCAGCTCGATGATTTTGAGAAGGAATTGCCTGAATACATGCACCTTGCATATTTGCCCACACCCGGATTAATTCGCCTGCGATTGACTGGCGCATGTGAAGATGAAAGTCTTCTTTCGGCTAATATGGATAAGTTCTCGGCAAAGTTGTATGAACTCGTTGGCGACAAGATTATTTGCGATGAAGATATGCCTCTTGCCCAAATTCTCGGCAAAAAACTTTTAGAGAAAGGTATGACTGTAGCCTCTGCAGAAAGTTGCACAGGTGGTAATATCGCACATGAAATTACCCGAATTGCTGGTAGTAGCAGTTATTTTAAAGGTTCTGTGGTTTCGTATGCCAACGAGGTGAAAATCAATGTGCTGAATGTTTCGTCAACAGATATTGATGTGCATGGTGTTGTGAGCGAACCTGTGGTGCAGCAGATGGTGAGTGGTGTGTGTAAAGTCATGAACACCGATTGCGCTATTTCCACAAGTGGCATAGCTGGCCCTGGTGGTGCAGAACCAGGGAAACCTGTTGGCACTGTATGGATTGCAGCAAAAGCAGCCGACAATGTGGTGAGCCAATGTTTCCATTTCCCCGGTGATAGAGAACGCGTAATCAACAGGGCTACGAACGAAGGTATAAAAATGTTGTTGAAACTACTTAACGATTAAGTGTATGCAAGATATTAATAATGGCATTATCAAGGTTGTTCGCTCGCTTGCTGTAAAGAAATACAGAGACGATGAACGACTCTTTGTGGCAGAAGGCACCAAATGTGTGCGCGACACTTGGGATTATTTTAACTGCAAATGGCTGATTTGCACCCGAGCATGGCACGACAGGTTGGCAAATGCCACGATGCACGACAAAATTGTGTTGGCTAATAACCAGCAGATGGCTAAAATGTCGCAGTTTTCTACTCCAAGCGATGTGATTGCCGTGTATGAAATGCCAGAAAAAGAGATTGATGAAAAAGAGGTGAGAGATGGTCTCAACATTGTGCTTGATAATGTTCAAGACCCAGGAAACCTTGGTACAATCATTCGTTTGGCTGATTGGTATGGCATCAAGAATATTTTCGCAAGTATTGGCACTGTGGATGTGTATAACCACAAAGTGGTGCAAGCCACAATGGGGGCTATTTCACGTGTGAAAGTGCACTATTGCGATGTGCCTAATTTGCTTGAAGAATACAACGATTTGCCAGTGTGGGGCACATTCCTTGATGGCGATAATATCTATCAAAGCGAATTGGAGAACAAGGGCTTTGTTGTGTTTGGTAACGAGGGTCAAGGTATTGGTCAGAAAGTGTCTAAATTGGTGAATAAGCGCTTGCTTATTCCATCGTGGAACAGTGGCGAAACGAGTGAATCGCTTAATGTGGGCGTGGCTACTGCTGTTGTGATCAGCGAATTTCGTCGTTCGGTTTTAAAAAATAAGTAATTATGGCTAAACAGGTTAAATCGGCATTCTTTTGCAAAAATTGTGGTGCAGAATCATCGAAATGGGTGGGTAAATGCCCCTCCTGCGGAGAATGGAACACC
Source organism: Bacteroidales bacterium (assembly GCA_004557565.1). Lineage (GTDB taxonomy): Bacteria > Bacteroidota > Bacteroidia > Bacteroidales > Muribaculaceae > Sodaliphilus. Next base: position 18,414 of record SFGS01000002.1, read on the forward strand.
TATGTTGAAGAAATCATAACCCCTAAAGGAAAAAATGAAGTTCTCGGTACTGGGGCTGGCAAAAAGGTGCTGACACCTGTAAAAATCAGCCAAATTAAATCGGAAGAATATCCCCGAATCAAATTGCCAAGCAACGAACTGAACCGTGTGCTTGGCGGTGGTTTGGTGCCTGGTTCCATTATTCTTTTGGGTGGAGAGCCCGGCATTGGCAAATCCACCTTGGTTTTGCAAAATGTGCTTCGAATTCGTTCAAGAAAAGTGCTTTACGTTTCGGGCGAGGAAAGTGCACAGCAATTAAGAATGAGGGCTGATAGAATAGCTGGCGGAAAAATGGATTGCGAGTGTTTCCTCCTTTGTGAAACTTCGCTTGAAAACATTTTCACATGCCTGAAAAATGACAAGCCTGATTTACTGATTGTAGATTCTATTCAGACCATAGCGAGCGATTTGCTTGAGTCGGCGGCTGGCAGTGTGAGTCAAGTGAGAGAATGTGCTGCTGCATTCTTGAGATATGCCAAAGAAACCAACACACCTGTGATTTTGATTGGTCACATCAATAAAGAGGGAAGTATTGCAGGACCAAAGGTGCTTGAGCACATTGTCGATGCTGTGATTCAGTTTGAGGGCGACCGGCATTATCTGTATCGCATTCTTCGTGGCATTAAAAACCGCTTTGGCAATACAAGTGAAATCGGTATCTATGAAATGAAGGAAGATGGCTTGAAGGAAGTGACCAATCCAAGTATGATGCTGCTCAATGAGAGTGATGAGGCTCTTTCTGGCTCTGCTATCGGTGTTACAGTTGATGGTGCACGTCCATTTTTGATTGATACGCAAGCGCTTGTCAGCACTGCTGCATACGGTACGGCACAGCGTTCGGTCACAGGTTTTGACCCACGACGAATGAATATGCTGTTGGCTGTATTGGAAAAGAGAGTTGGTTTTAAACTCGCCCAAAAAGATGTGTTCTTGAATATTGCCGGTGGATTGAAAGTCAACGATCCTGCTTTAGACTTGGCGGTGGTTTGCGCCATATTATCAAGCAATTTCGACACGCCTATTGCAAAAGATGTTTGTTTTGCCGGCGAGGTTGGACTTTCTGGTGAAATTCGTCAAATCACACGAATTGACCAGCGCATTTCCGAAGCACAAAAAATGGGCTTTAAAACCATTCTCGTGCCTAAAAGCAATATGAAAGGAGTGGCTAAAAACGATAAAATCCGCATCTTGGAAGTGGGAAGGGTAGAAGAAGCCTTCAAGTTTATTTTTGGTTGATGTTAATGACTGTTAAATGCGTGTTTGCGTTTAAACTTTTATTAGTTTTGTTAGTCATAAAAGTGGAAACAAAACAAATACAACTGTAAAGCTTCAAACATACTAACTTTTTTCAGTAAAATCTATAATCCATCTGCTGTTAAGCATTCTGGGATTTGACAAAAAATAAACACCAAGAACTTGATTTGTGCTTGGTGTTTATTTTATTTTTGGTTGTTTAGGTTCGCTTCATCTTCTTCTGTCCACAACGGATTTTCATCGTCCCAATCATCAAATCCAAAATATGCTTCCTCGGTGAATTCTTTCATTTCGCGACCATCTTTCTTCGTTGGTCGTCCCAGACCCTTCTGTCGCTTTACAAATCCACTGATTCTTGCCATTTCTAACAATTCGTATTGGTCAGGAGTGGTGATATTTTTCAGATAGTTCGGAACGAGTTTTGCGCCCACTCGGTTGTTGAGCAATGCCAAAACTTCAAAAGTGAAGGTGATGGGTGGTTTTTTAACGGAAATCTTTTCGCCCACCTTCACAACTCGTGAAGGCTTCACATTCATTCCGTCGATAGTCACGCGCCCCAATTTGCAGGCATCGGTGGCAATGGTTCGGGTTTTGAAAACTCGTGTAGCCCACAACCATTTGTCGATTCTTACTTCACTCATTACTTGTTGTTGAAATTTGTCATTGCAAAACTCAATCCTGAAAGGCAAAACGCTTTGATTGCCTCGATAGCAACTTCGGTGCGCTCTGGTAATTTTTGCAAATCTTCATCCGACGGATGTCCGAGCACATAGTCAACTTGCATACCTTTTGGGAAATCCGATCCTACACCAAACCGGAGTCGGGTATAGTTGGACGACTGCACGCATTGGGCGATGCTTTTCAAACCATTGTGTCCACCGTCGGCACCCTTTCCTCTGAGACGAATTGCTCCGAAAGGCAACGCTATGTCGTCGACGATGATGAGCACATTTTCCAGGCTTATGTTTTCTTTCTGCATCCAATAGCGAACAGCCTCACCACTCAAATTCATATAGGTGGAAGGCTTGAGTAAAACGAGTTGCTTATTCTTCAATCTCATTTGAGCCACATCACCGTAACGCTGAGTAGTGAAAGAAATATTGGATGCCTTAGCGAAGGCATCCAATATTGTAAATCCTATGTTGTGGCGGGTTCCTTGGTACTCTGCACCAATGTTACCCAATCCAACAATTAGATACTTCATCTAAGGCGGTTTGATTATTCTGCGTCTTCAGTTTGAGCCTTAGCTGCTGAACCACGAGTAGCACGAACACCAGCAATCACGAGGTCCTTAGCGCTTACGAGTTCAAAGTTGTCGAACTGAAGTTTGCCAACCTTGATTGATTGACCGATGTTGATGTCGGTAACATCGATAACCAAACGTTCAGGAATGTTGTTGTAGAGGCCTTTAACCTTAACCTTCTTAAGGTTGAGATACAACTTACCACCAGCCTTAACACCGACTGCGTGACCATCAAGCTTAACAGGAACTTCCATAACAACTGGCTTGTTGTCGTAAACTTGGAGAAGGTCGATGTGGAGAATTTCGTCAGTGAGTGGGTGAAATTGAATATCCTTGAGAACAGCCTTGCAAGCAGTACCGTTAATGTTCAATTCGATTACGTAAATCTCTGGAGTGTAGATGAGTTTTCTTACATCTGCCTTTGTAACGGTGAGGTCGGTAGTGATAACACCCTTACCTTCGTTAGTGGTTAAAACTGCTTTTTGACCAGCTTCGAGCTTTTCGTTGCAAATCCATTCACCAGCTTCGTTCTTAGCGAATTGGATGAGCTTACCACCGTTGAGTACTACAGGAATTTTGTTTTCCTTACGGATAGCCTTAGCGGCTTTCTTGCCAAGGTCAGTTCTTGGCTCTGCGTTTAATTGAAAAGTTTTCATTTTAAAAAATTGTGTTACTAAAAATTAAGATGCTTCTTAATTTCCCATCACACGGGACTTAAAAGCGGTGCAAAATTACTGCTTTTTTTTGAAATATGCAAAATATCAGGTCATTATCTTCTGCAAAACTCAATGAATCTACAATACTTACATTCTGCTTTCTTATCATTTTCGCATTGCGTGAATGGCACTTTTTTATCAAAGAAATCATTAATCACACCTGCCATTTCTGCAAGAAATTCATTGCAGAGACCAGAGTTCTCATCACTGAATAGGTCTGTGATCATATTTTTATCGTGGGTGATGCCCGATGTACCCATATCCTTAATTTTGTAGATAATGGGTTGAAGCCCCACGCTCACATCAAAGTTGGTAATGTTAGCGTCGTTTTTCAGCGCATAGCAGTAGAGGAATAACTGCATGATGGCTAAATAGTGACCACTATCTTTATTAGAAACCACATCGCCGATGTTTTTGAATTTCACATTGTCTTTGCCGGTTTTGTAGTCGATAATTCGCAGTTCACCCTTATCGTTGATTCTGTCGATACGGTCAACTTTATAAGTGAAATTAAATGTGTTGTCGCCTATAGTCAAACTCACCTCGTGCGGAATTTCACACTCGTATATTGCCAAGAAATCATCATCATTTTCCAGCAGTCCCATATCGTATTCAAGCACCTGTTCTGCATAATAGTGAAGTGCTTTCATTGTGATAGCCGTTTCGCCGATAAGTTCCTCGTCAAGGTTTTCTTTGTGCAGATATGTCTTGTTGACTTGCCTTATCAGTTCACGCTCCAGTTTTTTATCTTTAAAATCTTTTATTTGCTTTTTCGTCACAATATTCTTTTTGCCTTCTTCTGGATAGTAGAACGCTTGGAGTGTGTCGTGAACGATTGTACCGAATGTGGCATAGTCCATGAATTGAGATTCCTCATTTTCATCGTCTAAGCCCTCGATATGGTTGAGGTAGAATTTCAGCGGACACTTGATAAGCGTCTTGATTGAACTTGCCGACAATTTTTTCCTTGATGCGTCATCAATTGTGTATCTCTTGATTTTTTTGAGAATTTCGTCGGTCTTTTCCACTGATATGGTCAAAGGCGATTCTGGCCTAACCTGTAAATTGATGTTATGGAAGTGCATGCGGCACCCATACACTTTTTCAAGTTGGCTGATAAATCGTGAATATTCACTGCTACCAATTCCTGTAGAACTTGTGTCATAAATCAGGAATAGGTTTTTTGCCCTTGTGATTAATCTGTAGAAGTAATATGCGCTCATCGATTCCTGCTCGTCGATTGTTGACATCAAATAGTAGCGGCGCATATTGGGTGGAATGAACGAACTTTTAAAGAACTTTCGTGGGAACACTCGTTCGTTCATCGACAAAATAATTAGATTGTCGAAGTCGAGATTTCGCGTTTCGAGCATACCCATAATTTGTAAGCCCGATAGTGGCTCGCCCTCAAATGGCACGGTATATAGCGAAGCCAACTTGTCGAACAGGTAGAAGACCGACGATTCGCACATCGGTATTCCGTATCTTTGGATTAATGTCTTCGTTTCGTTCAATATGTCGATATATTGTAGTGCGAAAGTGCTTTGAAGCGAGAGTTGGGTGGTGCCGTCCTCTTCCACATGGTTTGCGTAATGGCTGTTGATGTCGTTACACAGGCTGATTAATCTGTTGATAAACTGTATAACTTCATTTTTATCCTTCGTGTCGCTGATGGTGGTGAAAATGGTGCCTAATTTCGTTTGGCGCAAATATTCTTCGCCGACGTAAAAATCATTGCTGAGGTTGATGTGATTGTTGATTTCGGTCACATCTTTAGGATAGAGCGATTTGATGATGGGGTGCGACAAAATTTCCTTTACAAATTCCTTTAAGAATTTGAAGTGTTCCTCACCTCCTGGTCGGTACGCATTTTTGTGCACCTTAGATATGTTGCGGATAAGCGATGATATGTCGCTGTTGCGAAGCGACAAGCCCAGCGTGGCATTGATATTTTTGATGTTGGCAGGGACGGAATTTGTGAGGTTTGTGAACAATCCTTCGTCAGGAAGTACGATAGCCGTGTCGATTCCGTTGTTGCGGTCTTTCACTTCCCCGTCTTGAATGAGTTTTTCCACCAAAGTGAAAGCATATTTCGTTTGCCCGATATGCGAGGGAATGCCCACAACATTGATATTCTTGGGGAAATCGCTGATGTTTTCGAGTTTGAATGATGATTTATATCTATTGGATAGCAGCGCAAGATGCCTATGCCCTTTGTTGGCAGAATTTTTGAGTGCTGGTGATGCGTCGTCCCAATGAAATTCGGCTATTCCTTTTTTCTTGAATGAGTCGAAAATCATCATTTCGCTGGTTGAAAGCAAGTTGAAGCCCACGAATACGTATTTCTCAAATGGAAAGTCCTCAATCGCATGGTCTTTTAATTTGAGCACAAACTCACGGAGCATTTTGCCTGTGTATGTCAAATTCTTCTGCTCCAGCAGTTCATTGTATTTCTGATAAAGAGGATAGAGAATTTTCCAGAGGCTGGTGAACTTTTCTGTCACTTGCTTTTCCTGTTGTGGATTCAGGTTTTTCCAGAACGTCTCACCGTCCGAATCCTCAAGTTTCATGTTTAAATATCTTCTGAGTTCGGCTTTGAGTTCATCGGGAAGATAATCGGTGGAAATTTCTTTCCAGTCAGATATGTTGCTGAACAGTTGCTTTGCATCGACCATATATTGGTCAACGTCGTTGAAGTCTGTCACTAATATGTTGCCCCAATGTATGAATTTGTCGAACTCGTAATCCTTGTTCTTGGTCACTTCGCAATATGCCAAGTATAAGTTGAAAATAAGTTCGGTGGGAGTAGCTAATGTGTAGTCGGAATTGTCGTCAACAAAATCCGAAATTGTGGTCACGTTGGGGTGCATACAGTTTTTGCTGCTGCATTCCTCAAAATATTTCAAAAAGAATTGCCCACTTCTTCGGTTTGGAAACACAAAGCAAAAATCGTCAACATTGTCAAACGATGCTGAGTAATGCTGTGCAATTTGCTTCAAAAATGGAGTGCGTGTGTTGTCGTGTTCAAGTTTGTTCATGATGAAGGGTGTTTTAAACTTTGATTAATATTGTTATCTTGATTGCCATATCAAACAGCACGAGTTTAATATTGCCATTCATTTTAATATCTTTTTCGGCAGTATCAAATTCGTTGATGAGTTTTTCCACATTATATTCGTTGATATAGGGCGCAAACTTGATGCTGAACGTTTTTTCTTCAGCCGTTTGGTAGTTCAGCTCAGGGTGGTGCAGATTGTAAATGAAGTTTTCTCGCACCATGCGTGAGGCATAGTTTAGAAATCTTCTTGCTTTTTCTCGCTTGTAGTCGGCGATATGCTCACTCCACACTTTCAGTTCCTTCAGATTTCGAATATATGCCATTCGCATCAGTTGCATGAAATCTTGGTGAAACTGCTTGGTTTCACTATCAAGCTCCATATTGCGCTCGGCTTGCGCTATATCGCCATCGGCAGCTACAGCAGCCAATCTTGCCGATTCGGGGTCGGCATTGAATCGGCAGCAAATGTAAGAAGTGATGTCGGCTGTTGATGGACGCTTCAACTCGATGCGTTGTGTGCGTGAGAAAATGGTCTTTAGTATTGACTTTTCATCATCGCTTACGAGAATGAATTTGGTGTCGTCGCTTGGCTCTTCAATGAGTTTGAGCAACTTGTTGGCGCATGATTCGTGCATCTTTTCCGGAAGCCACATAATCAGCACCTTGTATTTCGATGTGTAGGCAGCCAGGCTCAAATCGCGAATGATTCGGTCGCTTTCCGATTGGTAAATGATGGGTTGGGCATTCTCTTTCGACAAATATTTCGTCCATTTTTGGAAATCCTCAACCTCGTTCTCATTCAGAAATTGCTTCCACTCGTTGATGAAGTCGTTGCTGGTTGGATTCTCACCAATCTTCACAATCGGGTATGAATAGTAAGTGTCGGCGTGGTTGAATGACTGATGCTGTAGGCATGAGGGGCATGTGCCGCAGGGTTCGCCATCGATGCGGTTGGTGCATTGAAGATACTGTGCGGCAGCTCTCGCTAACGACAGTTTTGGGATTCCCGGCAACCCGTGAATGAGTAGGGCGTGTGGGAATTTGTCGCTGTCAATCATTTGGCGGATTCTCTCCTTTGCTGAATTGTTGCCTATAATATCACTAAATTTCATATTCCGTCGTTCGTTATTTTACTATTCAGGATTGATGTGTTTGTTTATTCTGTAAAGTTACAAAAATTATCCCACCCAATAAATGAGTTTCTGCACATAGTTCATAAAAAAGGTCAATGCCCATGGTTGAGCATTGACCGAAAGGTATTTTGTGAAACGATTATTCGTCGTCTTTGCTTGCTTCCAAGTATTCCTTGTGGAGTTTTTCTTGGATATCGGTTGGAACGAGTTCGTAACTTGCAAACTTCATGGTGAATGAAGCGCGACCACCAGTGATAGAACTCAATGCAGTAGAGTAACTTGCCATTTCCTTCAATGGAACCTTGGCGTTGATCTTTTGCAGACCGTTGGCTTCTTCCATACCCATGATGATAGCGCGGCGGCCTTGGAGGTCACTCATCACGTCACCCATGCAGTCGGCTGGCATCAGCACTTCAGCATCGTAAACTGGTTCAAGCACCTTAGGACTTGCTGCGTTGAATGCTTCGCTGAATGCGTGGCGAGCTGCCAGACGGAATGAGATTTCATTACTATCCACTGGGTGCATCTTACCATCGTAGATGCAAACGCGAACGTCGCGAGCGTAAGAACCGGTCACAGGGCCTTGTTCCATGCGGTCCATAATACCCTTCACGATTGCAGGGATAAAGCGAGCGTCGATAGCACCGCCAACGATACAGTTGTAGATTACAATCTTGCCACCCCATTCGAGAGCGATTTCTTGTTTGTCTTTCACGCTCATCTTGAATTCCTGGTTGCCGAACTTGTAAGTTCCTGGTTCTTCCATTCCTTCTTTGTAGGCTTCTACGATCAGGTGAACTTCACCGAATTGACCAGAACCACCTGATTGCTTTTTGTGGCGATAGTCGGCGCGAGCCACCTTAGTGATGGTTTCACGATAAGGAATCTTTGGTTCGAGATATTCAATCTGTACCTTTTCGTTGTTTTCGATACGCCATTTCAAAGTGCGGAGGTGGAATTCACCTTGACCAGAAACGATAGTTTGCTTCAATTCCTTAGATTGCTCAATCTTCCAAGTTGGGTCTTCTTCGTGCATACGGTTAAGAATGGCACCCAATTTTTCAATTTCGCTTTCGTTTACAGGACGGATAGCACGTTGATATTTTGGAGCTGGATATTTGATGAAATCAAATCTGTATTCCACACCCTTGTCGTTAAGCGTGTTGCCTGTTCTTACATCTTTCAGTTTCACTGCGGCACCAATATCACCAGCTTCGAGGGCTTCTACTGGAGTCTTGATTTGACCGCAAACCACAGAAATCTGTGCGAGGCGTTCCTTTGAACCACGATCCACGTTGTTCAAGTCCATACCAGCCTTGAGTGTGCCCGACATCACCTTGAAGTAAGAAACTTCACCAATGTGTGGCTCAACAGTGGTCTTGAAGAAGAACACGCTGAGTGGGCCATTTGCATCAGGCTTGATTTCTACGCCTTCGGTATTCACTGGAGCCTTAACTTCGTTAACGAATGGCACAACGTTGCCAAGGAATTCCATCATGCGGCGAACACCCATATCTTTCAGTGCGCTTACGCAGAACACTGGGCAAATGCTACGGTCGATAAGCCCCTTGCGGATACCTTCACGCATTTCGTCTTCGCTGAGTGCGCCTTGCTCGAAGAATTTGTCCATAAGGGTTTCGTCGTTTTCTGCTGCCATTTCCACCAATGCTTGGTTCATTTCGGCTGCGCGGTCTTGATATTCAGGAGCGATGTCGGTAATTGTGGGTGCGCCACCTTCAGGACCCCAAGTGAGTTGCTTCATGATGAGCACGTCAACGATAGAGTTGAAGTCTGGACCTGTAGCCACTGGGAATTGAATAGGAACCACCTTGTTGCCGAAAGCCTCTTTAAGTTGGTTGATCAGATTGTCGTAGTCAACGTTTTCTGCGTCCATCTTGTTGAGGGCGAAAATCACAGGCTTGTTGATTTTTGCGGCTGTTCTGTAGATATTTTGAGTGCCAACCTCAACGCCATATTGGCTGTTTACAACGATAACGCCGGCATCAGTAATGTTAAGTGCTGTCACAGCATTTCCCACGAAGTCGTCCATGCCTGGGCAGTCAATAACATTCAATTTCTTGTTGTTGAACTCAGCATAGAATACTGTTGAGAAAACAGAATAGCCATATTCTTTTTCCACAGGGAAATAGTCGCAAACGGTATTGTTGTTGGCAATAGAGCCGCGACGGTTGATTACTCCACACTCGTAAAGCATAGACTCGGCGAGTGTGGTTTTTCCAGAGCCTTTGCTACCAAGAAGTGAGATGTTTTTAATCTCATTAGTTTTATAAACCTTCATGTATTAGTGAATTAAATTTGTTAATGTATTACTTAGTTTTGGTCAACATTGAAAGATATTCATCAAAAATGCCTCTTCCAATGTTTTCAGTTACAAATATAGTGTTTTTCTAATAATAATCTAAATATTTTGCCAAAAAAATCACTCAAGAAGCAATCTAATGCGTCAATCTTTTACTATCTTTGTGATATATGGCAGGTTTATACATACATATTCCATTTTGTGAATCGAAGTGCATCTATTGCGATTTTTATTCTATGGCGAATAATAATCACTTGATTGATAAATATATAGACGCGTTGCTCGTTGAGGCTGCTCTGCGAAAAAATGAATTAAACTCTGAAACCATCACCACTGTTTATCTCGGTGGTGGCACTCCGTCGCTTCTCTCAATCACGCAATTATCAAAATTAGTGAATGGATTGAAAAAAGTGTTTGATTTTTCCGATTTAGAGGAATTTACGATTGAAGTGAACCCCGATGATGTTACGGCTTATTACATCCAGCAGGCAAAATCGCTTGGCATAAATCGTGTGAGTATGGGTGTTCAGAGTTTTAATGATGAGGATTTGCGCTTCATGAATCGTCGTCATACTGCCAAGCAGGCAACCGATGCTATTCATATTATAAAGGAAGCAGGTATCAATAATATCAGTATCGACTTGATATATGGCATACCTGGGCAGAATATTGAAATATGGAAAAATAATGTAGATACTGCCATATCTCTATCGGTGCAGCATATTTCTGCCTATACATTAATGTATGAGGAAGGCACTCGGCTCTCGGTGATGCGTTCGCTGGGTAAAATTACGGAGGTGGACGATGATGTGGTGACTGCTATGTATGATTATTTGGTGGCGCAACTCAAATCAAACGGCTATACACATTATGAGATATCCAACTTCGCTTTGCCTGGTTTTCACTCGCGCCACAACTCCAGTTATTGGAATCTCACCCCATATTTGGGATTAGGTGTGGCGGCTCACAGTTTTGATGGCACAGTACGGCGATTTAATCCCTCAAACCTTAAAAAGTATCTTGATACACTGAGCGAAGGAGAACTTTGCGTTGAGGTGGAGAAAACAACCAAAGCGGAAAGATATGACGAGTATGTGATGCTCCGATTAAGGACTGCCGACGGAATCGACGCTGATGAGTTGACGCGTCGCTTTGGTGAAGAATATTATCAGTTCTTTATCGAAAAAGCTAAACCGCTGGTCAGCGAAGGCTCTTTAATTAATGAGAATGGACGATACTATATTCCTGAAAACCACATCATGATTTCCGACAACATCACTTGTGATTTGCTGTGGGACGATTAAACCTAAATCGACCGATTTGGGTTAAAACCGCTATTCGTGGTGATATGGCTCGTGGTTGATGATGGTGTAGGCGCGATATAATTGCTCTGTAAAAATCAGGCGAATCATTTCGTGATTGAATGTCATTTTTGAGAAAGATATTTTATCGTTTGCTCGGTCGTACACCTCTTGTGAAAATCCGTATGGACCTCCAATCACAAACACCACCTTTTTGGCTCCGCTCAACATTCGCTTTTGAATGTAACTTGAATATTGCATCGATGTGTATTCTTTGCCGTGCTCATCAAGCAGCACCACAAAATCTGATTTGTCGAGCAGTGAGAGAATTTTTGCACCTTCAGTTCGCTTTTGTTGGTCCTCTGAAATGTTTTTGGTGTTTTTAATATCGTCGATATATTTGATTTCAAAAGGCGCATAGTGCTTGAGGCGCTTGATGTATTCATCAATGCCTTGTTTCAAATAGCCGATTGAGGTTTTCCCGATTACTGCGAGTTCAATTTTCATTTTCTCGAATTATGATTTGAGCATTTTTTCAATGGTGAAATCCTTAAAATCAGGAATAATCAGTTTTGCATCGCCCAGCACGCTGGCAGGATTGGTTGTGGATAGCGCAATCACATGTCCACCCGAAGCGAGAGCGGCTTTGAGTCCATTGATGGAATCTTCAAAAATATAGCAGTTTTTGATGTCAATGTCCAATAGTTTTGCACCGAGCAAGAAGCAGTCGGGTGCAGGTTTTGCATTTTCCACCATTTCGCCCACGATCACGGCTTTGAAATAGCCACGAAATTCGGGGTGCTGCTCATACACGGCATTCATCTTTTCTTGGTCGCTACTGGTAACAATGCACATAGGAATACCAGCATCGTAAAGAGTCTTTACCCATTCAATAGCGTATTGGAAATAGCGATACTGCATGGTTTTTTGAAAATCATTAAGAATTTCAATAATTTTTGTATGGTTTTCTTTTGGGAAATAACGGTTGAGAATGTCTTCCAGACAGCAACCTTTGATTACTTTACTGAAATCTTTCACGCCTGTCGGGAATTTTTCTTCAATTTGATCCCAAAATTCGGTATAAATACCCTCGGTATCAAGAATTACACCATCTAAATCAAAAAGTACACCTATATTATTGTTTTGCATATTCACTATATTCATTGTCGTTTATAGTGCAAAATTACGCTATTTTCATTATTAATCACTAATTTTGCACAAAATTAAATGTGTTATGATTGAAGAACTACAAATAAGAGTATCACCAAAAGTGGCGTATTACAATGAGGAAATCGTTCATTTCATTGCGAGTGAGCGTCACATTAGCCACACCCGAATCAAAGGCGTAAGAATCCTTAAACGCTCTATCGACGCGCGCAAGCAGCGTGTGATGGTGAATCTTAAAGTGCGTGCTTATATTGATGAGCCTGTCAACAATTCACATTTAATACCACCTATTGAATATAAGAAAGTGGATGGCACCCGTCAGGCTATTGTGGTGGGTGCAGGTCCTGGTGGTTTGTTTGCCGCTCTTCGTTTGGTAGAATTGGGTATTAAACCAATTTTGCTCGAACGTGGAAAAAATGTGGTTGACCGTCGTGTGGATATTGCTAAAATTTCTCGCGAGGGCATTATCGACCCTAACAGTAACTACAGTTTCGGTGAAGGTGGTGCAGGTGCATATAGCGATGGTAAGTTATACACCCGAAGCAAAAAGCGTGGCTCTGTGGATAGGATTTTGGGTATCTTGCACCAGCATGGAGCATCAGAAAATATTCTGATTGATGCGCACCCTCACATCGGTAGCGATAAATTGCCTTTGATTATAGAGAAAATTCGTCACACAATTTTAGATTGTGGTGGTGAGGTTCATTTTGGCACATTGGTCACCAAACTTACGCTTAAAGATGGCGAAGTGGTGGGCGTGGAATGTGCCGACGGTTCACAATATAGTGGGCAAGTGATTTTGGCTACAGGCCACTCTGCGCGTGATGTGTATGCTATGCTGAAAGATGAAAATATTCAACTTGAGGCAAAGGGCATAGCCATAGGTGTGCGACTTGAGCACCCACAACATTTAATCGACCAAATTCAATATCACTCAAAGCAGGGTAGAGGCGAATATTTGCCAGCGGCAGAATATAGTTTTGTCACGCAAGTTGATGGCAGAGGTGTGTATTCGTTCTGCATGTGCCCTGGTGGCGTGGTTGTGCCAGCGGCAAGTAGCCCAGGACAACTGGTGGTAAATGGTATGTCACCTTCAAATCGTGGCACATATTGGTCAAATTCGGGTATGGTTGTGGAAATACATCCCGAAGACTTGCCTGAAAAATATCAGCAATATCAAGAATTAGCAATGATGCACTATCAGGAGGATTTGGAGCGTACATGTTTTGAACAAGCCAAATGTTCGCAAGTGGCAGGTGCACAGCGCATGAAAGATTTTGTGGAAGGAAAACCATCGAAACTAATTCCACCGTCATCATTCCCCGCAGGGTTGCAACCCTCACGCCTTGACCAGTGGTTGCCTAAGTTCATTGGCGACAGATTGCGCAAAGCGTTCAAGGTGTTCGGTAATGCGGCAAAGGGTTTTTTGACCAATGAGGCAATTGTGATTGGTGTGGAAACTCGCACATCTTCGCCAGTGCGCATCCCAAGAGATAGAGAGACCCTCTCACATATTACTGTGAAAGGGCTGTATCCATGTGGCGAAGGTGCTGGTTATGCAGGCGGCATCGTGTCGAGTGCCATCGATGGCGAACGATGCGCCGAAGCCTTAGCCACAACCTTTAACGATTAAGACATACGATTTTTGTAATCTTCGTAGGTGAACTCACGAAGAACCTCAATGCGTCCGTCTAAGTGCTGTAAGGCGATAGAGGGGTGCTGAATGCCGTTGAACATGTTGGTTTTCACAGTGGTGTAGTGGTTCATGTCCAAGAATGTGAGGCGGTCGCCCTCTTTAAGTTCCTTTTCAAAACTCCAATCACCCACAAAGTCGCCACTCAAGCACGAGTTGCCACCAATCCTGTATGTAGGATAATTGGTGTCAACCTCTTCCATGGCTTGCTTGATTGCTGGCTTGTATGGCATTTCCAAACAGTCGGGCATGTGACAGGCAAACGATACATCAACGATGGCAGTTTTAATGCCATTGTTTTCCACCACATCAACCACGGTGGCTTCCAAATCGCCAGTCTGCCAGCAGAATGCACTGCCTGGCTCTAAGATGATGTCAAGGTTAGGGTGCTTTGTCTTGAAATTTTGTAAAAGTTTGATGAGGTGCTCCACATCGTAGTCTGCTCGTGTCATCAGGTGCCCCCCACCCATATTCAGCCACTTCAGTTTTGGCAAGTATTCACCGAATTGCTCTTCCACAGCATCAAGAACTTTACTTAAATCGTAGGAAGTGGACTCGCAAAGGGCGTGAAAATGAAATCCTTCAATGCCTTCGGGCAATTCATTGATTTCCTCTTTTGTGATGCCAAATCTTGAACCTGGGCAGCAGGGATTGTAAATGTCGGTTTCAATAACAGAGCACATGGGGTTGATTCTTAATCCGCAACTAATGTCTTTACCAGAGTTTTCAATCGTCTGCTTATGCTTCAAGTATTGTGCAATGGAATTGAATGTGATGTGCGAACACCCTTCAATAAATTGCTTGATGGTGGTGTCGGTGTAAACTGGGCAATAGGCGTGGGCTTTGCATTTCATCTCATCGTTTGCCAACAGCATTTCATTGACTGAACTTGCAGTGGTTTCGATGCCGTATTCTCGGAAAATGGGGAATGTTTTCCAGAGCGCATTTGCCTTAAATGCCATGATAATTTTCACACCTGCCTCATTCATCACTCGTGTGATTAAATCAAGATTTTTGCGAAGTTTTTCCTCGTAAACGATATAATATGGGGTGTTCATTTTATTGGATTTTAAATTTTGCGTAACCTAAAAGTAAATTTTTAACTCCTGAATTTTCAAAATCAACGATTATCTTGTGGTCGGAAGATGTATCTATTTGTTTAATAGTACCATAGCCAAATCGCTGGTGCAAAATAGGTTGTCCAACATGCAATTCTGCTACAGTATGGGTGGTGTAACCACCTCGTGAACTTGCTGCCGATGGTGTGTGCGCCTGTTTCGCCACAGCCTGATTGATAGGCGTGAGTTTTGTGGGCATAACACTTACTTTTGCTTTCGTTTCGTTGGGACTTGACGAAGCAAAAGTATTGACAAAATGCCCGCTTGGTCGGCTTGATGGTCGGTCCTGCTCCATAAATGAAGGTCTGCCGATTTTCTCCACGTATTTGCTGTCGATTTCTTCAATGAACGGGCTTGGATTTGCTGGTGTCAATTTGCCATTTATCGTGTGCTGCGACGCGTGGGTGATGATGCAGTTTTCCTTCGCTCTGGTGATTGCCACATACATCAATCGCCTTTCTTCTTCTATTCCAGCCAATGAGTCTTTGCTCTTGGTAGATGGGAAGAAATCGTTTTCAGCGCCGAAAATAACCACATTCGAGAATTCCAAACCTTTTGCAGCATGAACGGTCATGAGCGTTACGGCGTTAGCGTGATCTGTGTCCTTGTCTTGATCGGTGGCGAGCGATACATCAGTCATAAAGTCGCACAGCGAAGTGTTGCCGCCCTCCATTTCCAATTGGTTTTTAACAAACATTTCAGCACTTGCCACCAATTCCTCCAAGTTCTGCACACGGCTCACATTTTCAGGTGTGTTGTCGTTGGCAAGCACTTCAATCAATCCCGATTGGCCAATGATTTCTTTCACCATTTCGTGCGCATTGGCTGTTTCTGAATTGCGCTCTATCAATGTGCTGATTAAAGATTTAAATTCACCCAGTTTTGATAGTGTGCCTTTATTCAATTTCACTCCGCACAATCCAGTTTTTGTCAATACGCCCCAAATACTGAGGTTAAACTCGTTGGCCGCTGCTTGGAGTTTGTTGATGGTGGTTTGACCAATACTGCGTTTTGGATAGTTGATTACACGCCTTAACGCCTCGTCGTCGTTGGGATTCAGCACCAAGCGGAAATATGCCACAGCGTCTTTCACTTCCTTTCTTTGATAGAACGCCGTGCCACCGTAAATGCGGTAGGGGATAGGCATTCGTGTGTTGCCGTGGGTGTCTTTTGCACCGCCCGAAGAAAAAGCACGCTCCAAAATGCGTGATTGTGCATTGGTGCGGTAGAGCACGGCAAAGTCGTTCCAACTGTACGACATGCGCTGTTTCAGACCAAGTATGGTGTTGGCTATGTAAAAAGCCTCATCATAATCGCTTTGAAATTGCTTAATCTTAATTTTTGAACCTTCTGGATTCTCAGAGAAAAGCGATTTCTTGATTTGTGAGGTGTTTTTTTCAATCAGAGAATTTGCTGCAAGTGTGATATTTTGTGTCGAACGGTAGTTCTGTTCAAGTCGGAATATCTTCAGTTTTGGGTATCTTTTAGTGAGCGAAAGAATATTATTGATATTCGCGCCACGGAACGAGTAGATGCTTTGTGCGTCGTCACCCACAGCGAATATGGATTGGTGATTTTTCGCTAATTGATACACGATATTGTCTTGCGCAAAGTTCGTGTCTTGATATTCGTCGATAAGCACCGTTTTGAAAAACTCTTGATATTGCTTCAGTACATCGGGATGGTCGCGGAAAAGAATGTTTGTGTAAAAAAGCAAATCGTCAAAATCCATTGCGCCAGCTATGCGGCAGCGTTCCCAATATTGGAGATATATTTCCGCCATTTTGGGGCGTTGGAGTGCTTCATCTTCCTTGATGAACTCTCTTGTGCGCGCATAGTCGGCAGGGGTGTAGAGCGCATTCTTCATCATCGAAATGCGGTTGAGTACTGCTGATGCCTTATATTGCTTCTCATCAAGTTCTTTCTCTTTGATAATGTGCTTGATGAGTGATGTGGAATCGTAGGTGTCGTAGATGGTGAAGTCGCTTTTGAAACCGATATGCGACGCATTGAATCTCAAAATTCTTGCAAAAATGGAGTGGAAAGTGCCCATCCACAATTTCGCCGCCACTTCATCGCCCACGAGCAGTGAGATGCGCTCACGCATTTCTTTAGCCGCTTTGTTGGTGAATGTGAGTGCCAATATCTGGTGTGGCTTGTAGCCGTTGTTGAGCAGATGTATGATTTTATAGGTGAGAACGCGTGTCTTACCCGAACCGGCACCAGCAATTACGAGTTGTGGACCGTCGCAGTATGTGACAGCATCTCTCTGTTGTGGGTTAAGTTTTGACAAATAATTATCCAAAATGAGTGTCAGTTTTTATATTTCAGAATAATTTGGAATATCTCTAAGGAATGAATATGAATTGTTTTCATAGTCGATTTTGCAACAGTAATGCTGCAAGCCGTTCGACACGATAAGGCATTTCGCTTTCATCACCATGTTGTATCTCACAATCTGGTCAAACACGCTTTGTGTGATTGGAATCGACGGAGCTTTATACTCCACTATCACGAAAGGGTTTCCCTCGATGTCGGCAACGAGGGTGTCGCACCGGCGCTTGATGCCGTTTTGCAAGAGCGACACTTCATTTCCCATCAACGCCGTGGGGAATTGTTTTTCTTCAATCAGAAAGCGCACAAAATTCTGACGCACCCACTCTTCGGGAGTGAGCGTGATGAATCGTTGGCGAAGATGGTCGAAAATCACCAACGCCCCTTTATCATTCTTTTTTATATTAAATTGATAATGAGGAAGGTTGAGTTTCATCGTCAAATTTGATTTGCACATATCGTAAATTGATTGTAAATTTAACAAAAAATCGGGTAATATCAGTTATACAATGCCTCCAAAAAAAGAAGAAATCACATATTTTTCGCTCAAAAGAGAAATCGAGCAGAAGCAGTTTCGCCCTATCTATGTGCTCCAGGGTGAAGAGCCTTATTATATCGACAAGTTGTGCGGCTTGATTGTGGATAATGCGCTCACCGAAGATGAGAAGGCTTTTAACCTCACATTATGCTACGGTGTGGACGTGGAAATGCGCAATGTGATAGCCGCATGTAAGCAATATCCTGCCATGTCGCAATATCAGGTGGTGGTGCTGAGGGAAGCGCAGAATGTGGGCAAAGCGGGCAACAAGCACGCCTCCGAAATCAATATGCTCCAGTTCTATGCCCAAAAGCCATTGGATAGCACCATTCTTGTGATTTGCTATAAAGGAGGCTCCATCAAAGCCAATGATTTCACAAAGGAACTGAAAAAGACAAAGGGTGTGGTATATACGTCGAACAAGGTACGGGACTACGAAGTGCCAAAACTTGTGCGTGAATATTGTCGCTCAATCAATGTGAATATTGAAGAAAAATCGGTGTCGATGCTCGCTGAGCACATTGGCTCTGATTTGTCGCGCCTTTTCGGCGAAATCGACAAACTGAAATTGCTGACCGATGCCAAAAACACGATTACGCCCGATTTGATTGAAAGAAACATTGGCTACAGTAAAGAGTTTAATATTTTTGAATTGGAAGATGCCATTGTTAGTAGAAACCAACTGAAGGCATTCCGCATTGTGGATTATTTTCAGAAAAATCCGAAAAACAATCCGCTTATTCCAGTGCTGGGCAGTTTGTTTAATTTCTTTACCAATATTCTGCTGATTCAAACGGCTAAGGACCGTTCAGAGGCTGGTTTGATGGAGCAAGTAAATATTCGTTCTCCATTCCGTGTTAAGAAACTCGCCGAAGCCGCATCATCATTCAGCAAACGCTCTTGCGTGAACATCATCTCGTATATTCGCGAGTGTGATGTAAAAAGTAAAGGTCAAGGCTCACGCCAAGACCCTTATGATTTGTTTAAAGAATTGATTTTTAAAATCCTTCACAGCTAAACCCAAATCGGTCATTTATTTTATGCGGTAGTAGTAGCCGAGTGTCAGCATAATCGACATGGAATTTGAGCCCGAAAATGGGTCTGTCTTTTTGCTGGAGAACACGTTGTTCAATCCGTAATAGAATCTGCCTTCCAAGTTGAAAGAGTGCTTTCTGTTCATTATCCACTCAATACCTGCGCCAGCCGAAATGCCATAATCAAATTTGTTCTTTATGGGCAATGTGAGCTGGTCGTTATACCTGTTTTGTGTGGGGAAGTCAGGCACATTCGCGATGTTGTTGTAATCAAAATTGGAGCTGGTTTTGGTTGCAATCATATATCCAATTTCTGGACCTGCATTGAAAAATCCCTTGAAATGATTGCTGCTGAAGTAGATGTGCGTGAGCACAGGGATTTGAATGTAGGTGAGTTGCTTGTTGAACTGAAATGATGTGCCTTCATACTTCTCTTTCCAGCCGCGCTGCTCAATGTTGAATTCTGCAATCAATCCGAAATTCTTCTCCTCTGCATATCGGAATGTGGCACCTATCATCAATCCACCTTGCATATTCTGTGGCACAGATGGATTAAATGCCAATTTCGACATGGTGTAGCCACCCTTCGCACCAATTGCAATGTTTGGCTCATAATGGTTTTGTGCCAAAATTGCGATTGGCACTAAAAGTGCTGAAATCAGTAATATGATTTTATTTGTTATTTGCATTATTTAATGATACTTTCTGTGGCTTTACTGCCATTAAAATGTACGAGTTCAACACATTTGTTGATATATCCACTCCAGTTGCTGCTGCGTTGCAATTCAATGTCCATCTGCACGCCGTCGAAGTATTTCTGTGAGGTGGCAAATGAGCCCTCGTTTGCTAATGTGGAGATGATATATGAGCCAAGGTCGAAGCCAAGTATGCCCAGTGATGGAGTAGTGGGAATCATGTATTCACCGTAGGCTGCCTTAAACTTATTCTTGATGTCGGCACCTCTTTTATCGTTTGCAATGAAGAATCGTGAATACACATAGCTGTCAATTTTTTGTAAAGAGGCTTTCATACCCTTTGAAGCAAGGTATTCAGGGTGTCCGAGCAAACAGATTTCACAGTCAAAGCGTTTTTCCTTTGCCTCAACAAGAGCATCGGAGATTTTGGTGAAGAACTGCTTTGTTGAAGATGTAGGGATAAACAAATAGTTTGTGCCTGGATCCATGAATGATGAAACGGTTTCAAAATCCAATGGATTGCTAACGTCGATAGTGTGCGACTTGATTTTGTGCGATTTAAGATGCTGCTTCACATCTGAAATGATTTCAGCATCTTCACCGCTGGTGTCTCTCAAGAACACCACCTCGTAGTCTTTGAATTTGGTTGAAATCATTTCGTTCACAGTCGATGCCAAAAACGATGCTGGCATATTCAGCTGGATAATCATTGGGTTCGACGCATAGTCCTCGTTCTTTGAAGAGAAGCAGTTGATGATGCACACATTGTTTTTCTTGCCAAATTCGTTGCATCTTTCAAGTTGCTTAGGTTCGGATGGAGCGATAATCACGTCCATTTTTTTCATTACGTCTAATGCAAGAATGCTGTCGGTGACATTCAAATTGTTCTGAGTGTCGTAAACGTTGATATTTACTTTCTTGTTTGCGTTTTTGCCGATTGAGTCCACTGCCAATAAGAATCCGTTGTAGAAATCGGTGTAAAGGAAGGCTTGGCGTGGTGGGTTTTGCTTTTGAAGTTGGAATGGCAGAATGATGGCGATGTTGATTACTCCGTCAACTTTAGCCTTATATGCTTTTTGGAAAATGTCGCCGAGTTGGTTGGCATAGGTTCGCTCCAGTTGCTTCTCTGTTGCATCGGTGCTATTCACAGTTCTGGTAGTGATACATTCTTTTGGAATATACACAGTCTTGCCTTTTTTCACTTTCTTCATGTCTGGGTTAGCGGCTTTCAGTTCTTCAACGCTTACGTTGTTCGCCTTAGCGATTGATTCGTAAGTGTCGTTCTTCGCTACCACATAACTCATCATCTGCTTCACATCTTTTTGGATAGTGATGTTGGTGGGTGTGTTGGGGATAATCTTGATTACATCACCCTCGATAAAGTTGTTTGGATAAATACCGGGGTTGATGGCAAGCAGGTTTTCAATAGTGGTGTTGTACTGCTTAGCCACGCTATACATTGATTCTCCCTTTTGAATAGTGTGGAAAACGGCATCGCCCGTAGTAGGTGTGCTTGTGGTTGCTGTTGTGGCGCTTCCTTGTTGGTTTACAGGGATGATGATGTCGTCGCCTTCTTTGAGGTTGTTATAGCAGTTTGGGTTGGCAGCCACGAGGTCGTCAACCGTCACGTTATAAATTCGGGCAATGCCGTAAAGACTTTGTCCTTTTTTCACTTGAAGCACCACTTTCTGCTTAGCGACTGTGACTGTGCCTTTCTTGTTGTCGGTGAAATCAGCAACAGGGAAAAACAGCAACTGCTTTTTAGTTACGCCTTGCGCCGCAGAAGGGTTGTAAAGAATAATGTCTTCAACAGGGATTCCGAGTTTGTGCGAAATGCCGTTAAGAGTTTCTTTACCTTTTACTTTATATAAATAATAAGATTCACCTCCCAGCACCTTTGTTGGAAGATTCAATTTTACTTTTGCTGATAGCGATGCGCACAAAAGAATGCACATAAAAGTGAGTACATAACGTAACCTTTTCATTTTATCAGTAATTATAGTTTGTAAGTCAATATTATGCAAAGATAAGAAAAATATTGATAGTTTTCTATTAATTCAAATTTTTAGGATTGACAACGCGCTCGCCAGTAAGTTTTGCCAACTCCTTTCTATATGTTGTTAATTCTTGTATCTTTTTGAGAATCTCAAATTGTCGATCGATTGTTGCTGATTTCAGCTCGGTTTCCAATTGTGAAATCTTTATTTCAATGATGGTTAGCTTCCAGTTGAAGAGTGATGCAGAAACCAATGCCAACAGCCTTTGCGAATCCATGTGCTGAGAGAACATCTCTGCGTGGATTTTGCTGAGGCTGTGCTTTGGCAGGCAAATCTCATTCACAATCTCGCGAACATCGTCGTCGGGGTGTGAACTCAAATGCTTGAAAATGAAATCCTGACGATATTCCGAAATCTCATTTTCAAATTGAGCATCAACGGATTGTTTTGCCTCTTCCTCTTTCCTTTCAATCTCTGCCACATTACCCTCAAATGACGAGCGAAATTGCTCAATCTCCTGCGTGTATAATTGGTGCTTTTTCTCCTCTACCGATTGCATGAAGTTGCTGAAAGCCACGGTGAAATCGCTGAACAGTTCTTGACAAAGTTTGTATAGCTTTTGATACAGTGGAATGGTGAAGCGGTGGTTGTCGTCGGTGATCTCTTTTGTGAGCCATTCAATAACCGTGAGTTGCTCATATTCAAAAATGAATGAGCAGCCATATTTTACCATATATTGTATCACCTCATATTCGCATTTCTGCAAAGCACTTTCGTGCGCGGATGGTTGTTGCTGAAATGATGGTGCAGGTTGAGGCACAGGTGGTTGCGTAGCAGGAACCTCTTGTGGATAACTTGCTGGAGGTATATTTACATCGAAGGGAGGCGGTGGAAGTGGATCACCTTGCCCAGAAACTTCCACAGCAGTTGTAGCAGCTTCAGCCTTTCTTTTTGCATCAAGTTCGCGTTGTTTACGTTCTCTTTCTTCGTTTTTCCAATCTTCCTCTTTGATTTGCGCCCTGTATCTTTCTATTTGGTTGACAATCACACTTTCTGAAAGGTGGAACTTGTTTACACACACTTGTGCGTAAACATTGCGAGTGATTTGGTTTGGAATGTTTGCCACAGAGCGTAACACCGATTCTATTGCCTTGGCTCTTGCTATCGGGTCGCGCTCGCAGTCTTTCAGAAGCACATCGGTTTTGAAATCAATGAAGTCTTGTTCGTTTTGATTGATGTAATCAGTGATTTCTGATGCGCTATGGTTTTGTGCGAAACTGTCGGGGTCTTCGGGCGAGGGCAGAACCAGAACTTTGATATTCAGGTCTTGCTTGAGCAGCATGTCCACGCCCTTAATTGCCGCCTTGATGCCGGCCTCATCACCGTCGAACAGTTCAGTTACGTTGTTCGTGAGATTACGAATGGTGTAAATGTGCTCTTTGGTGAGTGCAGTGCCAGAGGTGGCAATCACATTTTTGAATCCTGCTTGGTGCATAGAAATTACATCGGCATAACCTTCCACAATAAAGCATTTGTCAAGCTTGGCGATTTCACGCTTCGCTTGCGCCAGACCGTAGATGGTTTTGCGCTTGTGGTAGATGGGTGATTCTGGGGAGTTGATGTATTTAGCGTGGTGATTATGTAGCGTTCTGCCGCCAAATGCCACCACT
Source organism: Bacteroidales bacterium (assembly GCA_004557565.1). GTDB lineage: Bacteria > Bacteroidota > Bacteroidia > Bacteroidales > Muribaculaceae > Sodaliphilus. The sequence continues at coordinate 41,724 of SFGS01000002.1, forward strand.
TTTCCCGACTTGGTGAAGATGGGGAAAATCACCCTGCCTTTAAATTTGTCGTACCAGTGTCCTCTGTCGTCTTTACCACAAAGCCCCACTTTTATGAGCAGTTCCTCATTATAACCGGCTTTCACCGCCGCATCATGCAAAGCGGTGGACTTGTCGGGGCTATATCCTAAATGGAAATTGTGGATTGATTCGTCGCTGAAACCTCTTTCTCGGAAGTAGCTAAGTCCAACGTCCACGCCTTCTTGTGTTTCGTGGAGTTGCTTTTCAAAGAAACCCATGGCAAACTCATTGATAACGAACATACTTTCCTGCTCGGATTGCTGTTGGCGTTCTTCATCAGTGATTTCTTTTTCTTCAATTTCGATGTGGTATTTATTGGCAAGGTATCGTAGCGCTTCGGGATAACTCATGTTCTCTATCTTCATGATAAAGTTCACTGGGCTGCCTCCTTCTCCACAGCTAAAGCATTTGCAGAACCCTTTTGTTCGGGTAACATAAAATGATGGCTTACGGTCGTTGTGAAATGGGCATAAACCTACCCAGTTGGCACCTCTTTTTTTGAGGGCAACGTAATCACTTACCACATCAACAATATCTGCGGCATCAAGAATTTTCTCAACAGTTTGGCGATCAATCATGTTTTTCAAATTGTCACTATACTATTACAAAGTTACTAATTTTTCAAGGATTAATTAGTAAATAGGAATGAAAAAAGTCCGCACAGCGTTGTGCGGACTTTTTAAAGAATGATATGACGTGATTATTATTCTTCGTTAAGAAGGATTTCCATCATGTTGATAGCCGACTTCATCACTGAAGTACCAGGACCGTAGATAGCGGCCACACCAGCCTTGTAGAGGAAGTCGTAGTCCTGTACTGGAATTACACCACCAGCGGTTACCATGATGTCTTCACGACCAAGTTTCTTCAATTCTGCAATTACTGCAGGAATCAAAGTCTTGTGACCAGCGGCAAGTGAAGAAACACCGAGGATGTTAACGTCGTTTTCAACTGCTTGCTTAGCTGATTCTTCTGGAGTTTGGAACAAAGGTCCCATATCCACGTCGTAACCACAGTCGGCATAACCAGTAGCACAAACCTTTGCACCACGGTCGTGGCCGTCTTGACCCATTTTAGCAATCATAATACGTGGTTGACGACCATATTTCTGTGCAAACTTAGTAGTAAGTTCGCGAGCCTTTTCGAGGTCAGAGTTGTTGTTTGCTTCTGTAGAGTACACGCCTGAAATCACATTAACTTTTGCTTTATAACGGCCTACGATTTTTTCGCAAGCATCAGAAATTTCACCGAGTGAAGCACGGTCCTTAGCAGCTTGTACAGCGAGAGCAAGGAGGTTGCCTTCACCAGTCTTTACGCAGTTAGTAAGAGCGTCGAGGTCGGCCTTAACCTTGTCGTTGTCACGCTCTTTGTAGAGCTTTTGAAGACCAGCAACTTGTTCGTTGCGCACTTCAGTGTTGTCAATTTCAAGAATATCGATTGGAGCTTCTTTTTCAAGAACGTATTTGTTAACGCCGATAATGGTTTGACGACCAGAGTCGATACGGGCTTGAGTACGAGCAGCTGCTTCTTCAATACGCATTTTTGGCACACCAGTTTCAATAGCCTTAGCCATACCACCGAGCTTTTCGATTTCTTCAATGTGTGCCCATGCCTTGTGCACGAGTTCATCGGTGAGCTTTTCTACATAGTAAGAACCAGCCCATGGGTCGATGGCCTTGGTGATGAATGTTTCTTGTTGGATAAAGATCTGGGTGTTACGAGCAATACGAGCAGAGAAGTCGGTTGGAAGTGCGATAGCCTCATCAAGTGCGTTGGTGTGGAGTGATTGAGTGTGGCCTTGAGCAGCAGCCATAGCTTCAATACAAGTACGACCTACGTTGTTGAATGGGTCTTGTGCAGTAAGTGACCAACCTGAAGTCTGGCTGTGTGTACGGAGCGACATTGATTTTGGGTTTTGAGCACCGAAGCTCTTTACAATCTTTGCCCAAAGCAGACGACCAGCACGCATCTTAGCTACTTCAGTGAAGAAGTTCATTGAGATACCCCAGAAGAATGACAAACGTGGAGCGAAAGCGTCAACAGAAAGACCTGCGTTCACACCTGTGCGGATGTAGTCCATACCGTCGGCAAGAGTGTAAGCGAGCTCAATATCAGCGGTTGCACCAGCTTCTTGGATGTGGTAACCAGAGATAGAGATACTGTTGAACTTAGGCATATTTTGTGAGGTGTACTCGAAAATGCTTGCGATGATGTCCATAGAGAATTTTGGAGGATAGATATAGGTGTTACGCACCATGAATTCCTTCAAAATATCGTTTTGGATAGTACCTGCCATTTCTTCGAGTTTAGCGCCTTGTTCCAAACCTGCTACGATGTAGAATGCGAGAATTGGAAGCACTGCACCGTTCATGGTCATAGACACTGACATCTTGTTCAATGGAATACCATCGAAAAGCACCTTCATGTCTTCAACTGAGCAGATAGACACACCAGCCTTACCCACATCACCAACCACGCGTTGGTTGTCGGCGTTGTAACCGCGGTGGGTTGGAAGGTCGAATGCTACTGACAGACCTTTCTGACCAGAAGCCAAGTTACGGCGGTAGAATGCGTTAGATTCAGCTGCGGTAGAGAAACCAGCGTACTGACGTACAGTCCAAGGGCGGAATGGGTACATCAAGCTGTAAGGGCCACCAAGGAATGGAGGAATACCAGCAACGAAATCAAGGTGTTCCAGACCTTCAAGGTCTTGGCGAGTATATACTGGCTTAATATCGAGCAACTCGGCGTTTTTCCAAGGCTCAGCCAGTTTGAGAGGCTTGTGTTCTACATTGAAAGCCTCATTTGCGATATCTATATTTTTAAAATTTGGTCTCATTGTTGTGATTATTTTAAAAGTTTAGCATTGAAAGCCTTCAATGTTGAAAGAACATTGGTGCGAACGTTAATAAAGTTGGTTACACCCATAGCCTTAAATTCGTCGGTTTCAGGACCAGCGAGAACGAATTCTGCGCGGCCATCGAGAGCCTTGAGAGCGCCAGGGATTAATTCAGGATACTCAGCGTCGCTTGAGCAGAGAACTACAACATCAGCCTTAGCAGCCATAGCAGCTTCTACGCCTTCTTCTACGGTCTTGAAGCCGTTGTTGTCGATCAACTTGTAACCAGCGCAGCCGAAGAAGTTGTCGCTGAATTGAGCGCGAGCCAGACGCATTGCCAAGTTACCGATAGTGAGCATGAACACAACTGGAGTGTTGGCTGCTTCTTCGGTAGATTGACGGAGGTCTTCGAATTGGCTTGCCAAACGCTTGCTGTTAAGTACAGGAGCACCTTCTTCAGGAGCGCAGCTGCAACCGCAGCAGCAAGTGAGAGCCTTCTTGCCATCAGATACTTCGGTGAAGTTAGGGAATTGGTTGGTACCGAGAAGCTGTTCACGACGTTTAGCCACCTTGTCGAAACGTGCGTTAGCAGATTCGTTGATAGCGTTTGTCACATCATAGCTTTCAACAGCAGCCTTGAATCCACCCTTATCTTCGGTTTCGAGGAACAACTTCCAAGCCACTTGTGCGAGCGACATGGTGAGTTCTTCGATATAGTATGAACCACCAGCAGGGTCAACCACCTTGTCGAGGTGACTTTCTTCCTTGAGGAGGAGTTGCTGGTTGCGTGCGATACGTTCGCTAAATTCGTCAGACTTCTTGTAAGGAGCGTCGAATGGAGTGACGGTGATTTCGTCAACTGATGCGAGAGCTGCCGACATAGCCTGAGTTTGTGAACGGAGCATGTTTACGTATGAGTCAAACAAGGTTTGGCTGTAACGTGAAGTTGTAGCGTTCACTACCATCTTGCAAGCGCAGTCGCAAGCAGGGTTGTATTGCTTCACGATTTGAGCCCAAAGCATACGTGCTGCACGGAATTTTGCCAATTCCATGAAATATACTGTTGAAACGCCCATGTTGAATTTGATGCGGTTTGCCACTTCGTCGGCGGTAAAACCTGCTTCGGTCAACTGTGCCATCCATTCGTTACCCCAAGAGAGCGCGTAACCGAGTTCTTGGTAAATGTATGCACCAGCGTTGCAAAGCATTTCGCTATCTACAGAGAGAACACGGAGTCCCTTAACTGGAGCAACAACCTTGAGAAGTTCAGCAGCCACCTGAGTCATGTCGTCAGAGAGCTTCTTGCCTTTCTTGAATGCAGCCTTGTAAGGGTTGAAGTTGATAGAACCAACAAACTTGTCGGCAGTACCCTTCTTTTCGAGGTATGCTACGAGAGCCTTAGCAAATTCTACAACGTGCTTAGGGCAAACGATGAAGTTTACTTGGGCGTATTCGGTGTAAACACCTTCAAGAAGAGTGTCGAGATCGAGATTTTCACCCATTTTGAAACCTAAAGAGGTAATACCCTTGTTGAGAACGTCGAGTGCCTTTGCATTTGCTTCTTTCACGTCGGTAGCATCGATGTTTTGGCGGGTTTGCCAATCGTTGTTAGTACGTGTACCACGAACATAAGGATACTCACTTGGGAGTGAATCAATTGTTTTGAAGTCCTTGATGTCCACTCCACGGTAAAGGGGCTGAACATTGAAACCTTCATTAGTTCGCCAAACCATTTTCTTATCGAAGTCAGCGCCTTTCAGGTCAACTTCGGCCTTTGCTCTCCATTCTTCAGGAGACACAGGAGAAAACATGTCGAACAATTTTTCTCTTTTTTCTGCCATAGCTTTAAAAATAAATTATATAGTAACTTAATAGTTGTTTTACTTCATCAGAAGATTATGGTCTTTAAAAACACACAAAGTTATAAAGAATTATTGAATTAATTCCATAATTAGCGATGTTTTTATAGTATAAATTCCGTTAATTGTGGTAATTGTGGGAGGGCTAAACCAATAAATAACGTAAAAAGAAAGCAGCACCACGATTTTTCGCAGTGCTGCTCTATAATTATATTTAGTGAACTAATTATTCACCTTTGATAGCTGCCACACCTGGAAGCACTTTGCCTTCGATAGCTTCAAGAAGAGCACCACCACCAGTTGATACGTAAGAAACTTGGTCGGCATAACCAAACTTGTTGACGCAAGCCACTGAGTCGCCACCTCCTACGAGTGAGAAAGCACCATTCTTGGTTGCTTCTACTATTGCGTCAGCGATAGCCTTTGAACCTACAGCGAAGTTGTCGAATTCAAACACGCCAGCAGGACCGTTCCAAAGGATAGTCTTTGCGTCCTTGATTGCGTCAGCAAACTTAACGCGGCTCTTAGGACCGATGTCAAGACCTTCCCAACCAGCAGGGATTTCCTTAGCCGAGCAAACTTGAGTGTTAGCGTCGTTGCTGAAACTGTCAGCGCAAATGCAATCTTCAGCAAGCACGAGGTTCACGCCTTTTGCCTTAGCTTTGTCGATGATGTCGAGAGCAAGTTGCAACTTGTCGTTTTCGCAGATTGAATCACCTACGGTGCCACCGAGAGCCTTCATGAAAGTGTAAGTCATACCACCGCAAAGAATGAGGTTGTCAACTTTTTCCATCAAGTTTTCGATAATACCAATCTTGGTTGATACCTTAGAACCACCCATGATAGCGGTGAATGGACGCTTGATGTTGTTGAGAATGTTGTCAACAGCGTTGAGTTCCTTTTCCATCAAGAAACCTACCATTTTGTTGTCGGCATCGAAGTAGTCAGCGATAACAGCGGTAGAAGCGTGCTTGCGGTGAGCGGTACCGAATGCGTCGTTTACATATACGTCGGCATAGCTTGCGAGGGTCTTTGCAAATTCTTTTTGCTTAGCCTTCATTTCCTTCTTTGCATCGTCGTAAGCAGGATCTGCTTTGTCGATTCCTACAGGCTTGCCTTCTTCTTCTGGGTAGAAACGAAGGTTTTCGAGAAGCAGGGCTTCGCCTGGCTTGAGAGCTGCAGCGGCTTCAGAAGCCTTAGCGCAGTCGGGAGCGAAAGCAACCTTTACACCGAGAGCGGCAGAAACTGCATCTACGATTTGACCGAGAGAAAGTTCTGGTTTCACTTTGCCCTTTGGCTTGCCCATGTGCGACATGAGGATAAGGCTACCGCCGTCAGCCAAAATTTTCTTGAGAGTAGGGAGGGCACCGCGGATACGGGTGTCGTCGGTGATTTCGCCTTTTTCATTCAAAGGCACATTGAAGTCAACACGAACAATCGCTTTTTTACCAGCGAAATTGTAATCATTAATGTTTGCCATTTTTTTTTACTATTGTATGTTTAAAATTAATAAGTTTGCTTTTTGGTTATCAACTCTGCTGTGTGATATTTATTGCAAAATTATAAAAAAGTTGGGTAATAAGATATTAATTACTGAAAAAAATCTTTAATGTTGTAGGTTAAAGAATACTTTCAAGTAATTCCGACATTTGAGATTGAAGTTCTTGGGCTTTCTGCGCCGCTACTTGAGCGTAATCATCGTCATGTGAAGCGTGGATAATGCCGCGTGATGAATTCACCAGCAATCCACATTGCTTGTTCATTCCGTATTTTGCCACATTCTCAAGGCTGCCACCTTGTGCGCCAACGCCTGGCACGAGCAAGAAGTTGTTGGGAGCAATCTCGCGAATCTGTGTAAACATTTCAGCCTGTGTGGCACCGCACACATACATCATGTTGTCGGCATTTCCCCACTTTTGTGTTGTGGCAAGCACACGCTTAAACAAAGGAGTGCCTTCCTCGTCTTTGATGTGCTGGAAGTCTAATGAACCTTTGTTGGAAGTAAGCGCCAAAACCACTACCCATTTGCCTTCATAGGAGAGGAATGGGGTGACGCTGTCTTCGCCCATGTAAGGAGCCACTGTGAGCGCGTCCACATTCATCGTTTCGAAGAAACTTTTAGCATACATCTTGCTGGTGTTGCCAATGTCGCCACGCTTGGCATCGGCGATAATCATGATTTCGGGATAGTGTTCACGAATGTACTTTACGGTGTCTTCAAATGCTTGCAGACCTTTCACGCCTTGCACTTCGTAGAATGCCAAATTTGGCTTGAAGGCTACGGCATACTGGGCTGTGGCATCGATAATCGCTTTGTTGAAAGCGAACAAATCTCCGTTCAGCGACTTTGGCATTTTATCCAAGTCGGGGTCCAAACCTACGCACAGAAAACTGCGTTTGTTTTTAATTTGGTTAAATAGTTCTTGTCTGTTCATATCTTATAATTCGGCTTCTTTAAGTTTTTCTGCGTTTTCAGCCACAATCAGGTGGTCGATACAGTCTTGAATATCGCCGTCCATGAAAGCAGGGAGATTATATATAGTGTAACCGATACGGTGGTCGGTGATACGTCCTTGTGGAAAATTATATGTGCGGATTTTCGCAGAGCGGTCGCCAGTTGACACGAGGGTTTTGCGACGGCTTGCTATGTCGTCCATATATTTTTTATGTTCGTTGTCGTAGATAAATGTACGCAAGCGTGCAAGCGCGCGTTCCTTATTCTTTGGTTGGTCGCGTGTTTCGGTACACTCAATCAGAATTTCCTGTTGCTCATTGGTGTTGGGGTTGGTCCACATATAGCGCAGACGCACACCTGAGTTCACCTTGTTCACGTTCTGACCACCTGCACCACCGCTTCGGAAAGTGTCCCATTTGATTTCGCCCTCGTTGATTTGCACATCGAAAGGCTCAGCCTCAGGCAATACAGCCACTGATGCCGCACTGGTGTGAACACGTCCTTGAGTTTCGGTAGCAGGCACACGTTGTACACGGTGCACGCCCGATTCGTATTTCAAGGTGCCGTACACATTATCGCCCTTAATACTCATCACTATTTCTTTGAAGCCACCTGCTGCGCCTTCGCTGCTGCTCGACACTTGCACCGACCAGCCTTTCTGTTCGCAGTAGCGGGTGTACATGCGTGCCAAATCGCCAGCGAAAATGGCAGCTTCATCGCCACCGGTTCCGCCACGAAGTTCGAGCACCACATTTTTAGAGTCTTCTGGGTCTTCTGGAATTAAAAGCAACTTGATTTCCTCTTCCATTTTCGGAATTTGAGGCTCATTGGCATCAAGTTCTTCTTTTGCCATTTCACGAATGTCGGGATCCGATTCGTTTGCTATTAAAAACTTAGCATCTTCGATATCCGCCAATAATTTCTTGTACTTATTAGCAGCATTCAAAAGGTCTTCGAGATGCTTGTATTCCTTAGTTAATTTCACATAGCGTCTCTGGTCGGCAATCACTGAAGGGTCAGTGATAAGGGTTCCTATTTCTTCATAGCGAGCGTCAAGCCCTTCGAGACGGTTGAGTAATGTAGAATCTGACATGTATAATTATATCATCAAAATTTTTTACAAAGTTACGAAAAGATTATAAATTAATGAGTATCACTTTTGCTCTAAAGAAAAAAGTTTGCAGAAAATATGTCATTTTATTGCGCAAATCTTACGTTTTGAGTAATTTTGTATGGTTTTCACGGCTTTTTTATGAAAACCGTCAATAAATATAAACCGTATTAAATTGATGACAACACTAAAAAAGGCCTCTCTTATCCTTGAGGATGGCACCAAATTTGAAGGATTTTCGTTTGGAGCTACTAAATCTTGCTCTGGCGAAGTAGTGTTTAACACTGGTATGACAGGCTACCCCGAAAGCCTTACCGACCCGTCTTATTTAGGTCAGATTCTTGTTTCCACATTCCCCCTTATTGGTAATTACGGCGTACCTTCTCGTCAAGAAGAGTTTGATGGCATGAGTGCATATCTCGAAAGTGAGAAAATTCACCCGCAAGCCATTGTCTGCCAAGATTACTCCACTGAGTATAGTCACTGGCAATCAGTTTCCAGTCTGAGTGATTGGCTGATTGAAGAAAATGTGGTTGGCATTTGTGGTATCGACACAAGAGCGTTGACTAAAATTTTGAGGGATAAAGGTTCGATGTTGGGGAAGATCATTGTAGATGGCTGCTCCAACATTGATTTTTATGACCCCAACAAAGAGAATTTGGTAGGGAAGGCAAGTTGCAAAGAGGTGATTGAATACGGTATTGGCAACGCTAAAAATGTGGTGCTGGTGGATTGCGGTGTGAAAAACAATATTATCCGCTGCTTGCTCCGCCGTGGTGCGCATGTGATAAGAGTTCCGTGGGATTACGATTTCACCACAATTGATTACGATGGACTGTTCATTTCCAACGGACCTGGTAATCCTGATTTTGCAGAAGCTACCGTTGCAAACATTAAAAAAGCATTTGGGATAGGAAAACCTATATGTGGTATTTGCATGGGCAACCAATTATTGTCGAAAGCGGCAGGTGCTAAGGTCTATAAGCTGAAATATGGCCACCGTGGTCAAAACCAACCAGTGCGTGAAGTGGGCACCAATCATTGCTTCGTGTCGTCGCAAAATCATGGTTTCGCAGTTGATACCACTTCGCTCAGCGCAGATTGGGAACCATATTTCGTGAACATGAACGATGGCACTAACGAAGGCATTAAGCACAAGACCAAACCATTCTTCTCCACCCAGTTCCACCCCGAAGCATGTGGTGGTCCTACCGACACGGAATTTGTATTCGACATTTTTATGGATTTATTAAAATAAGGACTTGAGTTATGGAACAGAATAATATTAAAAAAGTATTGATTTTGGGTTCTGGTGCCTTGAAAATTGGCGAGGCTGGCGAATTCGACTATTCAGGCTCGCAAGCGCTTAAAGCCCTCAAGGAAGAAAAAATAACCACAGTTCTTATTAACCCAAATATTGCTACCGTACAAACCAGCGATGAATTTGCCGATAAGATTTATTTCCTTCCAGTCACACCATATTTTGTGGAAAAGGTGATTGAAAAGGAACGCCCCGACGGCATTCTTCTTTCGTTTGGCGGTCAAACTGCATTGAATTGCGGTGTTCAACTTTTCCAAAACAAGGTTTTAGAGAAATATAATGTGAAGGTTCTCGGCACTCCAGTTGAGGCGATTATGAATACTGAAGACCGAGAATTATTTATACAGCAGCTCGACGAGATAGATGTGAAAACCATCAAGAGCGAGGCTGTTGATAACATCGATGATGCTATTCGTGCTGCTCGCGAGGTGGGCTATCCTGTGATTGTTCGTGCTGCTTACGCTCTTGGTGGTCTTGGTAGCGGTTTTTGCGACAACGAGGAAGAACTCACCAGCTTGGTGGAAAAAGCACTGTCGTTTTCACCACAAGTGCTTGTAGAAAAGTCGCTCAAAGGCTGGAAAGAGATAGAATATGAAGTGGTTCGCGACCGTTACGACAACTGTATTACCGTATGTAATATGGAGAATTTCGACCCTCTCGGTATTCACACAGGCGAAAGTATCGTGGTTGCGCCATCGCAGACATTAAATAATGCCGACTATCACAAACTCCGTGCGCTTGCCATCAAAATTATTCGCCATATTGGAATCGTGGGTGAATGTAATGTGCAATACGCCTACGACCCTTCATCGATGGACTATCGCGTGATTGAGGTGAATGCCCGATTGAGTCGCTCGTCGGCATTGGCATCAAAAGCCACAGGTTATCCACTTGCTTTTGTGGCAGCCAAACTTGGCTTAGGCTATGGTTTGTTTGATTTGAAGAACTCAGTAACTAAAGTCACAAGTGCATTCTTCGAACCAGCACTTGATTATATAGTGTGTAAAATTCCTCGTTGGGATTTGGGCAAGTTCCACGGTGTGAAGCGTGAGATTGGTTCATCAATGAAATCGGTGGGCGAAGTGATGGCTATCGGTCGCACATTTGAGGAAGTGATTCAAAAGGGTTTGCGCATGATTGGTCAAGGCAAACACGGCTTTATCGAAAACTCACCCATGCGCATTGCCAACATTGAAAATGCTTTGAAAGAACCTACCGACAGCCGTATTTTCGTGATTGAGAGCGCTTTCCGCAAAGGCTATGATGTGGATAAAATTCACGAACTTACCAAAATCGACAAGTGGTTCCTTTACAAGCTCCGCAATTTGTATCAAACTGCCACTGAACTGGAGTCGCTCAACCATATTAAGGATATTCCACAAGATTTGCTCAAACTCGCAAAACAGCAAGGATTCAGCGATTTCCAAATTGCCAAAGCTGTATTGAAGCAAAATTTAGGAAATGGCCACGAAGCCAACCTGAAAGTTCGTGCCTTGAGAAATGAATATGGCATCAAGCCTGTGGTTAAGCAAATCGATACCCTGGCGGCTGAATATCCTGCTCAAACCAACTATTTGTATATGACCTACAACGGCACTACACACGATATTGCTTATGAAAACGATGGCAAATCTGTGGTGGTGGTTGGTTCTGGTGCTTACCGCATTGGTAGTTCCGTGGAATTTGACTGGTGTAGTGTGAATGCGCTGCTCACCGTGAAGCGTGAGGGCTGGCGTTCGGTGATGATTAACTATAATCCCGAAACCGTTTCCACCGACTATGATATGTGCGATCGCCTTTATTTCGATGAACTCACTTTTGAAAGGGTGATGGACATCATCGATTTGGAAACACCCCACGGCACAATTCTTTCCACTGGTGGACAGATTCCTAACAATTTGGCAATGAAACTCGACGCTCAAAAAGTGAAGATTTTGGGCACACAAGCCATTGACATTGACCACGCAGAAGATCGCCACAAATTCTCTGCTATGCTTGATGAATTGGGTATCGATCAGCCAGCATGGCGTGAATTGACTTCAATGGACGACATTCACAGTTTCATTGAAGATGTGGGCTATCCAGTGCTTGTGCGTCCTTCCTATGTGCTTTCTGGTGCGGCAATGAATGTGTGCTCAAACGATGAAGAACTTGAACGCTTCTTGCAACTTGCCGCCAACGTGTCGAAGGAACACCCTGTGGTGGTGAGCGCATTCATTCAAAATGCAAAGGAAATAGAGTGGGATAGTGTGGCGCAAGATGGCGAAATCAAGTTGTATGCTATCAGTGAGCATATTGAGTTTGCCGGTGTTCACTCTGGCGATGCCACAATTCAATTCCCTCCACAAAAACTATATGTGGAAACGATTCGCCGTATCAAGAAAATCAGTAGCAAGATTGCCAAGGCACTTCACATCAGCGGACCGTTTAATATTCAATATCTCGCCAAAAACAATGAGATCAAGGTGATTGAATGTAATTTGCGTGCATCACGTAGTTTCCCATTCGTGTCGAAAGTTTCTAAAATCAACTTTATCGACTTGGCAACAAAGGTGATGCTCGGTATTCCTGTGGAGAAGCCAAACAGCAATGTGTTTGACCTCGATTATGTGGGTATTAAAGCTTCGCAATTCTCATTCTCACGTCTGCAAGGCGCCGACCCTGTATTGGGCGTGGATATGTCGTCTACTGGTGAGGTTGGTTGCTTGGGCGAAAGCACTTCTGAGGCACTGATGACTTCTATGCTTTCAGTTGGGCATCGTATTCCTAAAAAAGGCGTTTTGCTGAGCACTGGTTCAGCAAAACAAAAAGCCGACTTGCTTGAATCTGCACACAGACTCCATAAAAAAGGCTATCAATTATACGCCACTGCCGGCACGCACCGTTATTTGAATGATAATGGCATACCTGCAATTTTGGTGCATTGGCCAAGCGAGGCAGATAAAGAGCCACAAGCACTCGACTTGCTGCATAGAAAGCAGATTGATTTTGTGGTGAATATTCCTAAGAACCTCACCAGCAATGAACTGACAAACGGTTATAAGATTCGCCGTGCAGCAGTTGATTTAAATGTGCCTCTCATCACCAATGCCCGACTTGCAAGTGCGTATATCCGAGCATTCTGCGACCTTACTGTTGATGACATTGAGATCAAGTCGTGGGATGAATATTAATATTTAATCGTGATTTATGACAAGAGAGAATACTTTTCGCTTCAAGCAATTCACTGTATTAAACGACAAAACCGCCATGAAAGTGGGTACCGATGGAGTTCTGCTTGGGGCGTGGTGCGATGTGTGCGAGGCGAAAAGTGTTCTTGATGTCGGCACTGGTTGTGGGCTGATTGCTTTAATGATAGCCCAGCGAAATGCTGATTGCGATATAGATTGCATTGATATTGACGAGGGCGCTATTGAAGAAGCAAAAATCAATGCTGATAACTCCCCGTGGAGCGATAGGATTCATCCTTTCATGTCCGATTTCAAGCAATTCATTTGCGATAAAAAATATGACTTGATTGTGTCGAACCCACCATTTTTCAACAATGGCGTGCTTGCTCCCGATAAGAGCCGGCAAAATGCGCGTCACACGGTGGAGTTGAGTTTCGAGCAATTAATCCATAAAGTCATTTCTTTACTTTCCGATAAAGGTAAACTATGCCTGATTTCGCCTACTGATTTAGAGGAAGAAATCACAAAATCTTGTGCCGAAGTCGGGGCGTTTGTCAATCAAAAAGTTGTGATATACACAAACCCTGGCAAAGAACCGAAAAGGTGTTTGTGGGAAATTTCGAAGCATAATTCCGATAAGCGATGCTCTGAATTATTTGTCCAAAATAGCGATGGACAATATTCAGAGCAATATATCGGTTTGTGTAAAGATTTCTATATGAATATGTGATACCTTTACTTGAAGTCACTGTTCCTAAATATCAGATTTACAGCCTCGTTATATTTAGTTAAATTGTTACTTTTCTTAATCAACTTGCGAGCTTTCTTATCGCCATCGGGCAACAAATATTCCCATAAAGTTTTCATTTTTGAGAGTATTTGATGTTCGCCACCAGTAAGTTTTTCGCTATAACGTTCCAATAATAAATCATGGAAGTGCCTGATTTTCTCTGCTGATTTCTCTGTTTCAAATAAATCGGGCGTCGCAAGCAATTTTCTGCCAATCATCACTCCCGATAAATTCGGGCATTTTTCTTTTATGGTATGAATCTGCTCAATGGATTGAATGTCGCCATTGTAGATAAGAGGATATCGACAACTTTGTGCAAATTCCATGAATTGTTCAAAATTGATGTCACCTTTATATAATTGTTTCCCGATTCGTGGGTGAAGCACTATTTCTTTTGGATTAATGCTTTCGAATATTGGCAATATTGATTTCCATTGCTGTGCATCGTCGTAGCCCAACCGCATTTTAATGGAATATACCATATCAGGAATTTGGGCTAACGCAGAAAGCGTTTGTTTACATTCATCAGGGAAAGCAAGAATCCCTGAACCTTTTTTCTTCAGAGCAATTGGAGGGTGAGGGCAGCCCATATTTATGTCGATGCAATGATAGTCCATCTCTTTCATCTTCGTTGCCATCATCACGGAATCTGTTGGCGCACAGGCTATTATCTGTGGGCGAATGGTTGCGGTGTTGTTTGCTGGCAAAATATCATGAATGTCACGTTTCGGAATTTCTCCATTCACCATTCGCATAAATGGTGTGTAGTATATGTCGATGCCTCCAAACATTTCCGCATGGGTATTTCGCCAAATATAATCGGTAAACCCCTGTAACGGAGCGCAATATATTTTCAAATCTTCAAACATATTGCAAAGATAATGATTTAAAGCCAACGGCCGCTTCTTTTAATGAATTTAAATGTGAACTTATCGGCTTTGTTGCATCAAAATTTTGTATCTTTGCATTTATGATTTCCGTACAGAATTTAAAAGTGGAGTTTAGCAGCCAGGTGTTGTTCGACAATGTGAGTTTTGTTGTCAATAAAAAAGACAAAATTGCGTTGGTGGGCAAGAATGGCGCGGGTAAATCCACATTGCTAAAAATATTTGCAGGTATTCAAAATCCCACTTCTGGACAAGTGTCGAGGTCGTCGGATATTACGATTGGCTATCTTCCACAAACCATGAATTTATCAGACAGCTGCACGGCTAAGGAGGAGGTGCAAAAGGCCTTCAGCCACATTGATGAACTGGATAAGCAAATTGATGAACTGAATGTTCAGTTGGCAGAGCGCACCGATTACGAGTCGGAAAGTTATCAAGATTTGATTGATACACTGACGCACAAAAACGATCTGCGTGCAATGTATCAGAGCGAGAACTATGAAGCCGAGATAGAGAAAACCTTGATTGGCTTGGGCTTTGAGCGCACTGACTTCGACCGCCCCACCTCTGAGTTTAGCGGAGGGTGGAGAATGCGTATTGAATTGGCTAAGATTTTGCTTCAACGCCCCGATGTGCTGTTACTCGATGAGCCTACCAACCATTTGGACATTGAGTCTATTCAATGGCTTGAGAATTTTTTGAAAACTCAAGCCAATATGCTGGTGCTCGTTTCGCACGATAAGGCGTTTATTGATAATGTCACGAATCGCACCATCGAAATTTCGTGTGGGAAAATTTATGACTACAACGTGAATTACTCTCACTTCATCGAACTGCGCAAAGAGCGAATCGAACAACAAAAGCGCGCTTACGAGAATCAACAAAAAATGATTCACGACACGGAGGAGTTTATCGAGAAATTCAGATATAAGCCCACAAAGTCGGTGCAAGTGCAGAGCCGAATCAAGCAACTTGAGAAAATTGAGCGTATCGAGATTGACGAAGTTGACAATTCGCATTTGCGATTAAAATTTCCACCAGCGCCACGTTCGGGCGACTATCCGGTTATTGCCAATGATTTGTCGAAATCGTATGGCGACCACAATGTGTTTCACGATTGCACTTTCACCATTAAGCGTGGTGAGAAGGTGGCATTCGTGGGTAAAAACGGTGCCGGTAAATCTACGCTCGTGAAGTGTATTATGCATGAAATCCCATTCGATGGCGAACTCAAAATCGGCCATAATGTGGAAATCGGATATTTTGCGCAAAATCAGGCGATGTTGCTTGATGAGAATTTAACGGTGCACGACACGATTGATTATGCCGCCACAGGCGAGATTCGCACCCGAATCAACGACATACTTGGCGCTTTTATGTTTGGCGGTGCCGCCAGTGAGAAAAAAGTTAAAGTGCTTTCAGGTGGCGAAAGAAGCCGCTTGGCTATGATTCAATTGCTGTTGCAACCTGTGAACCTCCTGATTCTCGACGAACCTACCAACCATTTGGATATCCGCACCAAAGATATTCTTAAGGAAGCGATTAAAGAGTTTGACGGAACTGTGATTGTGGTATCGCACGACCGTGACTTCCTCGATGGGCTTGTGGATAAGGTGTATGAGTTTGGCAACGGCTTGGTGAAAGAACACCTGTGTGGCATTTACGAATTTCTTGAATACAAGAAACTGAGTTCGCTGCAAGAACTTGAAAAAAACGACGCTCCACAAAAAGATTCTCCTGCAAAAACTGAAGAAGTGAGCCAATCCAAACTCTCATACCTTGAGCAAAAGGAGGCGCAAAAGCGAATCCGACATGCTGAAAAGCGCATCAAGGAGTTGGAAACGAAAATCAACACTTATGAATCAGAAATAAAAGAGATAGAAAACCTGTTGTCGTCGGGCACCAATACTGACCAAAGTATTTACACCAAACATCAAGAACTTAACGAGGCTCTTGAAAATGCGATGATGGAATGGGAGACGGCAAATGAAGAGTTTGAAACATTACAAAACAACGATTAATAACATATTATTATGAAAAAATCAATCATCTTATCAATGGCGTTAATGTCGGCATTAATGGTTAGTGCCGGTAGTTTAGACAAAGGTGTGGATCGCAACAATCTGGATTTGACCACTGCTCCTGGTACTGATTTTTACCAATACGCATGTGGCGGCTGGATGAAATCACACCCACTCGACCCACAGTATGCTCGCTTCGGCACATTCGACCAAATGGCAGAAAGTAGCCGTGAGCAACTGAAAGAACTCGTTCTTAATCTTAGTAAGCAGCAAAATGCTAAAGGAACGATGGCTCAAAAGGTGGGCGACATTTTCAATATGGGTATGGATAGCACCCGATTGAACAGTGAAGGCGCAAAACCACTTATGAAAGATATTGATTTTGTGAAAGGTGTGAAGAAAGCAACATTGCCTGAAATGGTGGCATTCATGCACATGGGTATTGCTTCGCCATTTTTTGACTCAGGCGTGATGGCTGACTTGAAAAACTCAGATGTCAATCTCATGTATATTCAGCAATCAGGCATGGGCTTGGGCGACAGAGATTATTATCTCGACGAAGATGCCAACACAAAGAAGGTGCGTGAGGCATACTTGACCTATGCCAACAAACTTTTCACTTTCATCGGTTACAAGAAAAGCGATGCAAAGAAAGCGGCCGAAACTGTTCTTAAAATTGAAAAAGAATTGGCAAAAGCCGCTATGACTCGTGAAGAGCAACGCGACTATAGCAAGCAATACAATATTTTCACACTTGAAGAACTTCAAGCCAAATATCCAAACTTCAACTGGAAATCATATTTCTCTGGCCTTGGATTGGATAATGTGAATCGTGTATGTGTCAGTCAACTTGATTTCATGAAGAAAGTTGATGAATTGATTTCCACACTCAAAGAAAAGGAAATTAAGGAATACTTGATATTTAAGTATATCGATGCTGCTGCTCCATATTTGAGCGATGCTTTCAACGAAGCAAATTTCGATGTTTATTCAAGAGCTTTGTCGGGCAAGCAAGTGATGCAACCACGATGGAAAAGATCACTCAATGTGCCTAACACCCTCCTCGGCGAAGGCGTGGGACAATTATATGTGGAAAAATATTTCCCTGCAGAGTCGAAGAAGAAAATGAAACAGCTCGTTGATAATTTGCGCATTGCACTTGGCGAGCGTATTGCCTCACTCACATGGATGAGTCCTAAGACCAAGGTGAATGCTCTTGTGAAATTGAACAGCTTCACTGTGAAGATTGGTTATCCCGACAAATGGCGCGATTATAGTGCAGTATCTGTAAACCCAGAATTAAGCTATTGGGAAAATGTGTTGGCATTGAAGAAGTTTGACGCTCAATTTAGCTATTCTCAATTAGGTCAGCCTGTGGATAAGGATAGATGGCAAATGACTCCACAAACAGTGAATGCTTACTACGACCCATCTACCAACGAGATTTGCTTCCCTGCAGGTATTCTCCAACGCCCATATTTTGATCCTGATGCCGACGATGCTTGCAACTATGGTGCAATCGGTGTGGTAATTGGTCACGAAATGACTCACGGATTTGACGACCAAGGCAGAAACTTTGACCAAAATGGTAATATGGTTGACTGGTGGACTGAAGAAGATGCAAAAGAGTTCCAAAAGTTGGCTGACAAACTTGGCGCACAATATAGCGCAGAAATCGTTGCCGATGATGTTCACGCTAATGGCACATTCACCATGGGTGAAAATATTGCTGACCACGGAGGATTGCGTGTGGCTTACGCTGCATTCAAGAAAACCGAGCAGGGTAAGGGCAACACTCTTATCGATGGTTTCACTCCTGACCAACGCTTCTACTTGAGTTATGCCAATGTTTGGGCTGCAAATATCACTAAGGAAGAAATTTTGCGTCGCACAAAGGTTGACCCACACTCACTTGGCAAAAACCGTGTGAATGTAGCACTTCGCAACTTGGAAACATTCTTCAACGCATTTGGCATCAAGGCTGGCGATGCAATGTTCAGAGCAGAAGAAGACCGAGTTTCTATTTGGTAATAAATTATTATTTAATCTAAAATTATGACATACACTTATAATGAGGCTTTCGAGGCTTCGAAAAAATATTTTGAGGGCGATGAACTCGCTGCGAGAGTATGGGCAACTAAGTATGCTCTGAAAGATTCTCAAGGCAACTATTTTGAGCTTACTCCCGACGATATGCACCGCAGAATTGCTCGTGAGATTGCTCGTATTGAGAGAAAATATAAAAACCCAATGGATGAGCAACTGCTGTTCGACTTGATGAACCATTTCCGCTATTTGGTTCCTCAAGGCAGCCCAATGGCAGGTATTGGCAATAATCTGCAAGTGGGTTCGCTGTCAAACTGCTTTGTGATTGGTTTGAAGGGTGAGCCCGACAGTTATGGCGGCATCATCAAGATTGACGAAGAGCAAGTGCAACTGATGAAGCGCCGTGGCGGAGTGGGGCACGACTTGTCGCATCTTCGTCCAAAGGGTGCTGAGGTGAAAAATTCAGCACTCACTTCCACTGGTTTGGTACCATTTATGGAGCGTTATTCCAATTCCACTCGTGAAGTGGCGCAAGATGGCCGCCGTGGCGCATTGATGCTTACTGTGAGCGTGAAGCACCCTGACTCTGAAGCATTCGTTGATGCAAAAATGACAGAAGGTAAAATCACTGGTGCAAATGTGTCGCTGAAAATTGATGATGCATTCATGCAGGCAGCTATCGAGGGAAAGGAATACACCCAACAATATCCTATCCACGCAGAGAAGCCGAAATATACTCAAAAGATCGACGCCACCACATTCTGGAACAAAATCATTCACAATGCTTGGCAGAGCGCAGAGCCTGGCGTGCTTTTCTGGGATACGATTATTCGTGAATCATTGCCCGACTGCTATGCCGACCTTGGCTTCAAGACGGTTTCAACCAATCCTTGTGGCGAAATCCCATTGTGTCCTTACGACAGTTGCCGACTGTTGGCAATCAACCTCTATTCCTACGTTGAAAATCCTTTCACTCCCAATGCTAAATTCAATTTCAGCAAGTTTAAGGAGCATGTGATGTATGCCCAACGAATGATGGACGACATCATCGACCTCGAGATGGAGAAAATTGAAACCATCATCGCTAAAATTGAGGCAGATCCTGAAACAGACGAAGTGAAGGCAACCGAACTTAATCTTTGGAAGAAAATCAAGGATAAAACTTCGCAGGGTCGTAGAACTGGTGTGGGCACCACTGCTGAGGGCGATATGATTGCCGCAATGGGGCTTACCTATGGCACAGAGGAAGCTACTAAATTCTCTGTTGAAGTGCATAAGACATTGGCACTTGCTGCTTATAGAAGTTCGGTGATGTTGGCAAGTGAACGAGGTGCATTCCCGGTATTTGACTACAAGCGTGAAGTCAACAATCCTTTCATGAATCGCTTGAAAGATGCTGATTCTGAACTTTATGACTTGATGGTGAAATACGGTCGTCGCAATATTGCTTGCTTGACCATTGCACCAACAGGCACAACAAGTATTCTCACCCAAACCACTTCTGGCATTGAACCGGTATTCTTGCCAGTTTATAAGCGCCGCCGCAAGGTGAATGCCAACGATAAGGAGGTGCGCGTAGATTTCGTGGATGAGTCGGGCGATGCATTTGAAGAATATGTGGTTTATCACCCTAAATTCATCACATGGATGAATATCAACGGTATTGAGGTGAAAAACAATTACACCCAAGAGCAGATTGATGAGATTGTGGCAAAATCACCTTATTATAAAGCCACTTCTAACGATGTGGACTGGCTCAATAAAGTGAAAATGCAAGGTGCTGTTCAGAAGTGGGTTGACCACTCTATCAGCGTCACCATTAATTTGCCTAACGACGTGTCGGAAGAGATGGTAAACAAACTTTATGTGGAAGCATGGAAATCAGGCTGCAAGGGCTGCACTGTGTATCGCGATGGCTCTCGTTCCGGTGTACTCATTTCTCTTAAAAATGAGAAAAAGAAAACTGCCGAAAATGCAGTTCCAAGTCCAGCAGATGAAAACGGCTTCGTTACACATAAGCGCCCAATCGAACTTGATGCTGATGTGGTGCGATTCCAAAACAATAAGGAGAAATGGATTGCATTCATTGGTTTGATTGATGGCAAGCCTTATGAAATCTTTACTGGTATTGCTGATGATGACGAAGGTATTTTCTGTCCAAAATCAGTGAGCAAGGGTAAGATTATTAAGGTGATTGACGAAAACGGTCAGAAACGCTACGACTTCCAGTTCGTGAATAAGCGTGGCTTCAAAACCACCATTGAAGGACTTTCTGAAAAGTTCAACCCTGAATTCTGGAACTATGCGAAGTTGATTTCGGGCGTGTTGAGATACCGTATGCCTATCGCACAGGTGCTCAAACTTGTAGGTAGTTTGGAACTTGACAATCAATCCATCAACACTTGGAAAGTGGGTGTGGAAAGAGCACTCAAAAAATATCTGCCAAATGGTGAGAAAGCAAGCGGTCAAACCTGCCCAAATTGCGGTCAGGAATCGCTCGTATATCAGGAAGGCTGCTTGATTTGCACTAATTGCGGAACATCAAGATGCGGCTAATCACCGTAAAATATACTGAAAATTAAAAACTGGGGTTTTTACAAGCCCCAGTTTTTTTTACCAGAATCGGTCATTAGGAATTCTTTTCGCTAAGTTCGAGCCATCGAAGTTCCATCTCATCGAGGAGGTCTTTCACTTCCTCAAATCTGCTGGCTTTCGTTGCCACATCATCGATTTGCTCACCGCTGTTAAAGAGGTTGAAAAGCTCTTCTTTCTCTTTTGTGAGCCGTTCGATGGATTCTGTGAGTTCTTCAAATTCTCTTTTCTCCTTAAAGGTGAGTTTTTGTGAATTGTCTCTATTGTTGTTTCGTGGCTTCGCTGGCTTTGACTCTGCTTTCTGTTTTTGCACTGTGGCTTCTTCTTTTTCGTGGGCCTCTTTCCACGCGCGATACTCGCTATAATTTCCCGGGAAATCCTTAATCACACCATCGCCCATAAACACGAATGTGTGGTCCACGCATCTATCCATGAAAAAGCGGTCGTGGCTAATCACAATCAAGCAGCCACTAAATTTGCTCAAATAGTCTTCAAGAATTTCCAGCGTTTGGATATCTAAATCGTTGGTAGGCTCATCGAGAATCAGGAAATTTGGTTTGCTCATGAGCACCATTGCCAAATAGAGCCTTCTTTTTTCACCTCCGCTGAGTTTTTCTATCAATTTTTGCTGGTCGGTAGGGGAGAACAAGAAAAGTTGAAGAAATTGCGATGCTGAATAATGGTGCTTTTCATCAAAGTAGATGTGTTCAGCCACATCGCGAATGGCATCAATCACTTTTTTGCCCTCATCGAAATGAATGCCCTCTTGGCAGTAATAACCAAATTTCACCGTTTCGCCAATCTCAAAGTAGCCCGAATCGGGTTGTATTCTATCGAGCAGCAATTTGATAAAAGTGGATTTACCTACTCCATTATCACCCACGATGCCCAATTTCTCATATCTTGAAAATATGTAGTTGAAATCGTTAAGTATCACCTTGCCATCGAAAGACTTTGACACATGGCGTGCAACGAATATTTTCTTTCCGATATATCCTGCTTTCACGTTGAGTTCCACGTCGCCTTTGTCGTTGCGGCTTTGTGCGCGCTCTTTCAAGTCATAGAATGCGTCAATGCGATATTGCGCCTTATGGGCACGAGCCTGTGGCTGGCGGCGCATCCATTCAATTTCGGTGCGAAGTAAATTGCGTGCTTTCTCTACGGCCGCATTCTGTGCGTCGATTCGTTCTGCACGTTTTTCCAAATAATAATTGTAGTTACCATTGTAACCGAAAATGCTCTTTTGGTCAAGTTCAAGTATCTTTGAGCAGATTTTGTCGAGGAAATAGCGGTCATGTGTCACCATCAGAATGGTCATTCTGCTCCTTGTTAAATACGCTTCAAGCCACTCAATCATATCTATGTCGAGGTGGTTGGTGGGCTCATCGAGTATCAAAAATTGTGGATTGCTGATAAGAATCTTCGCCAGTGCCACTCGTTTGATTTGACCACCCGACAACTCTGATATGCGCTGTTTAAAGTCGTCTATCTTCAGTTGCGACAAAATCTGCTTGAATCGTTCTTCATAATCCCAAGCCGATGCCAAATCCATCGCCTGAATGGCTTTGGTCATTTCCTCGTTGTTGCCCTGGATTAAGGCATTCTCGTATTGGCGAATGGCTTTTGATTGGTCGTCGTCGCCAATGAGACAGGTGTCCATCACCGACAAGTGTGGTTCAAATTGAGGTAACTGTTTCAGATATCCAATGGTTACATCATTCTTGAAAATCAATTTGCCGTCGTCAGGTGTGTCGTCGCCAGCAATAATGGAAAGGAGTGTGGATTTACCTGTGCCATTTTTCGCAATCAAACCCACCTTGTCGCCTTCGTTGATGGTGAAATTTATATCATCGAATAGGGAGTTTACGCCAAATGATTTTGTGAGATTTTCAACTTGAAGAAGATTTGCCATATAATGAATCTGAAATTTTATGCAAAATTACGAAAAAGCAATAATTTTCGCAAAAATTTTGCAGTTTTGAGAATTTATACTAACTTTGCAAAGCAAAACAAAATGGTGGTATCGTCTAACGGTTAGGACGCAAGATTCTCAATCTTGTAATCTGGGTTCGATTCCCAGTATCACTACCATTTCTAAAACGAGCTTGAAATTCTGATTTCAGATTTCAAGCTTTTTTATTTAATACAATATTTCGGCATGGATATTTTTAATAGAGTGAAATTGCTGGTCGGCGACCAAACAATGGAGCAAATCCAAAATAAGCGCGTGATTATTTTTGGCGTTGGTGGCGTGGGGTCATGGTGCGCTGAAAGTTTGGTGCGTTCAGGAATCAAGTACCTCACCATTGTGGATTGCGACAGGGTGGCAGAGTCGAATGTGAATAGACAACTAATGGCTACCACTAAAACGATTTCTATGGTGAAGGTGGATGTGCTGAAACAGCGTTTGTTGGACATCAATCCCGATGCGCAAATCACTGCCATGCAGGAAGTATATACCCAAGAAACCAATCATCTGTTCCATCTTGAAAACTACGATTATATTGTGGATTGCATCGACTCGCTTCGAGATAAATGCGCCCTTTTACTCAACGCTACAAACGGATTATGGGGGATTAAAGATGGAGAAAAGCCACAGCAGGAATTGCCTGTTGAAGGAAAAGTTTTTTCCTCAATGGGTGCGGCTCTTAAAATCGACCCAACAGCAATTAAGGTGGCTGAGTTTTGGAAGGTGAGGGGTTGCCCATTAGGAGCGGTGCTTCGAAAAAAGATGAAGCGCGCCAAACAGAAGCCTGGCAAGAAAATTCAATGCGTGTATAGCGAAGAGGTTTTACCAAACCTTGGAGAAGACAATGAAAAAACGTCCCCAACATCTTATGTGAAAAATGATGCCGACATGGGAAGCGATGAACTAAATGCAAAAAAGAAACAAGTGAATGGCACCCTCGCTCACATAACCGCCATTTTCGGATTCACTCTTGCAGGTTTGATTTTACAAGACATCTATAAAAGTTAAATTAAAAAAACGACCACCAATCGGCGGTCGTTTTTTAGTTATGTGTCATTTTGACTTTTTACTTAACGAGGATGCGCTTAGCTTCAGTCTTGCCGTTGGTAACAACCTTCACTACATAAGCACCAGGTGTCAAGTTTGCAGTAGAGATTGTTGCGCTTGTTGCAGCAGGAGCAACATTAGCTACGGTTACACCATTCATTGCGTAAACGAATACCTTACCAATAGCTTCAGGAGCATTGATGTTGATAGCATTGCCGTCGTTAGAAATAGTGATGTTGCTGGTTGCGATTTCGTCAACAGAAGTGATGATGATATCGTCAAGAGTAGCATGTTGTTCTTCAGTGTTGTAGTGAACATATTTCAGTTCATCGAAGTAAACATCACCAGTCCATGCTTGTGAAGGTTCGTCTGGATCTTCATCAGCGAAGTCTTCAACATGACCACGCCAAATCCAGAATGCATCGTATTGCCAGAGACCAGCCACCAATGTCTTTTCACCAGAAACGATTTCGTTTTCTTCGTGGTTAACATCCCATGTAACCATTTCCCAACCACGGTTCATTTGGTGTTTGGTGTGACGCTTAACAGATGCTGCATCTGAACGGTCGCGAACACCATGGCCTGCCCAGTTGCCTGAACCGTCGCCATATACATAGGCTTGAATGATTGCGTCTTTGCCATCGTTGTAATATTTCGCACCATTCTTCTTGTAGCAGCGAAGTCCCCAGTATGGGTGTTGAGTGTCAGGATCGAATTGATAGTGAATCTTGAATGAAGAAGCTTGGCTTGGGTTGCTCACGAGGTTGCTTGTCACCATAGATTGGTCTTCCAATTGAGTGAAGCCCTTAGATGAACCTGAACCACCTGGAGAGAACCAGTCGTCAGGATTGTCAGTAGCGTCGATCACACCACTTGACTTCACTGTGCGGTATTCTGACAAGAATTTGAATACAATACCCTTGCTCACGTTACCTGAGAGGTCTTTGAAACCACCCTTAACAGCCACCTTGTAGCACTTGTCAAGTTCCAAATCGTTGTCGAGATAAAAGTGGAGAACTGATGCACCACCTACCACTGCGTGAGTGAGGCGACCTGTAAGAACTACACCTTCCTTGTTGGTCACTACGATTTCGTCACCAGTCACGTCGTCTTCGTTCCATTGAAGTGGTTCGTTGAATTCAACGCGGATAACTGGACGCATAGTGTAAAGCATAGTTGAGTTTTCAGCAGGAGTTGTGCTTGTGATGTAAGGTGCTTCAACGTCGGCTGGTTTGGTGGTGAAGCTAAACACATAGTTCCCACCTTCTGCACCGTCCTTATCGCCATCAAGGAATTGGTTGGTTTGAGAGTTCTTTGCGATTGAACCATCAATAGTGATAGTGTAATCCATATCATCCAACAAATCCTTTGGATTCACGCGGAGAGTGTAATCGTTGTCCCAAGAGAGTGCCACAACACCTGCATTATTGATAGAGAATGCTCTTTCAACAGAAGCTCTGTCCATATTACGAGAGAATGTGAACACAATGTCTTCCAGAGTGCTTACAGCGGTTGGGTTAGTCACGCTCACGCCTGAAACTTGTGCAGGAGCATTTGATGTGAGAGAAATGTTAGCCCAAGTCACGTTGTCGCCAGCCAGTCCTTGTGGGTCGCTCTTGAGAGTCACCTTTTGTGAAGCTTCTGGGTAACCGTCAACCTTATAAGTCACTTCAACTTCTTGACCAGGCACCAGATCGTCTTCAAACAAGAAGAAACCGTTGTGAACGAGGTTAGGATTCTTCACGTATTTGTTGAAGATTGATTCGTATGAGTCAGTAACAATGGTTTTACCATTAACTGTTACAGATACATTATTGATAGGTTGACCATTTTCAGAGTTGGTAACAACACCGGCAAGCATAATCTTTTCAGGGCGTGCAAGGCCACGGAATTCCATAATAGAACGTGCGGTAGCAAAGCCTTCCAAGCGCTTGTAGCTTTCATTGATGTTCAATGCCTGTTGCATAGGCAAAGTGTGATAACCACCTTCGCTCAAGATTGAAGCCATGTTGGTACGGCGGTTCACAGAAAGGTATGGGTATTGGTTTTCGTGAGTGTCAACATCTCCATTGTAGAACACACGGTCATAGTAGTTACCACGAGTTTCGGTGTTGTACATCACGCCGGTGAGGTTCGGGCACATGATGTCGCCCATGCGCTTACCACCGTTAGGAGTTTTCTCTATATAATTCCCATTTGATTTCCAACCACCAAAGAGGAAGAGGGTAGAGTTCTTAGATGGAGAACCTGCATCAGAGTGGATAGAGTAGAAGAAGTCTGCACCCCATGCGTTGGCCATATCAGAACGCTCGTCGAGATCAACGTATGCATTATCGTTGTCACGAGTCATGCCGATGGTAGTTTCATCAGCAGTGGTGTATTTAAACAAGAATGCACGGGTAGCCAAACCTACGCGCAACACTTTTTCTGCCTCAGTATAGCCATAAAGACCAGAGTTTTCGCGACCAGAGTGTCCTGGGTCAATCCAAAGTTTGAATGTGCCCCAATCCTGCTTAGTGATTTCTTGAGCCTGGGCGCTGCCGCCAAATGCCATTGATGCCAAAGCGGCAATCATAATATTTTTCTTATAATTTTTCATGATTTACCTTATTTAATATCAATAACATAAATATTACCATCGGCATCGTTGTCGAACGCCACCTTTGTACCGTCAGGAGATACCGACAAAGTAACAGGAATTACATCACTATTAGGAGTGAGATTGTTTTCAACGCCAGTTTCAACGTTTACTGAGTAAATGTCGGAAGCAGTGAAGCGTTCGCCATTGTCTTGCAAACGAGCAAACATCAAGTCCTTGCTGTTGGGAGCCCATGAAGCATGTGAACCCTTGCCGAACGACTTGAGGTTAGAACCGTCAACATCGCAAACAAACAAACCGTTGCTTACGATTTGGAATGCGATTTTCTTGCCATCAGGCGACAAAGTTGGATTAAGCACCATCTTGCCAGCGAACTTTTCAAGTGATGGAATCAATTTTGTTGCTTCAGCAGGTTGGTCAACCATGATTTTGAGAAGGTTTGTAGCTTTCATCACCTTTGATTGACGGAAATTTCTTTGACCAGCTGCCACTTCTTGAATTTTGCCAGTCTGTACATCTACATTTTCGATGCGAACCATGCGCAGGTTGTCAACCACTGTGTAAGGCGTTGAAACGATTGTGGCTGCGTCAGCCCAATTCATTTTGTAACCAGCACCTAAAGCATCGGAAACTTGTTGGAGATTGGAACCATCAGCATTGGCAATCCAAATACCGATGTAGTTGTCGCCAGTAACAGCAATCTTACTGCCATCAGGTGACCAAACAGGAGCCATAAGGCTTTGAGAAGATTTGATAAACAATCTTGGCTCGCTAACAGCCTTTGATTGTGCCATCAAACTGCTCACACTCAGCATCATTGCTGAAACGAGTAGCAATTTTTTCTTCATGTTCAGAAAAATTAATTAGTTAGTTAAAAAATAAGTTTTCGGTTTTATTTCCTCCAAAATTAATATTTTTTTTAAAACCCTACAATAAAGATTGTGTAAAAATAAAAAAAAACTTCTGCGTTTCGGCAGAAGTTTTTCGTTATGTGATTTAGTGTTATTTTGTCGCAAGTTCATCGAGCAATGCGAAATTCAACACATCTTTTATGCATTCCACATAATGGAAGGTGAGGCCTTTGAGATATTTTGGCTCAATGTCGTTGATGTCCTTTTTGTTTTGGTTACACAGTATAATATCTGTGATACCAGCACGCTTTGCTGCCAAAATTTTCTCCTTGATGCCTCCCACAGGAAGCACCTTGCCACGCAATGTGATTTCGCCCGTCATAGCCAGTTTGCTGCGCACTTTCCTTTTGGTGAATGTGGAAATCAGTGAGGTGACCATTGTCACACCTGCAGATGGTCCGTCTTTTGGAATTGCGCCTTCTGGCACGTGGATGTGTACGCTGTTGTTGTCGAACACACTTTGCTCAATGCCCCATTCTGAAGCGTGTGCTTTAATGTATTGCATTGCAATGATAGCCGACTCCTTCATCACATCGCCCAAATTACCTGTTAATGTGAGTTTTTCGCCCGACTTACCAGCTGGCGAGAGTGAGGATTCCACAAAAAGTATCTCACCACCTACGGCAGTCCAAGCCAAGCCTGTCACCACACCAGCATAGTCGTTTCCTTCATATTCCTCACTATTAAATATAGGTGAACCGAGGTATTCTTCTACCATATTTGGAGTAACAGAAGTTGGGTATTCTGTTCCGCTGACTTTTTTGCAGGCAATCTTTCTGAGGATTTTGCCAATTTTCTTTTCCAAATCTCTCACGCCGCTTTCACGAGTGTAGTTTTGGATGATTTTAGCCAAAGTGGGTTTGGAAATACTTACCTCCTTTGGTCCGAATCCGTTCTCCTCCAGTTGCTTTGCCACAAGATGGCGAGCAGCGATTTTCACTTTCTCCTCCATTGTGTAACTGTTTATTTCAATAATCTCCATTCTGTCGAGCAATGGGCGAGAAATGGTCTGGAGAGAGTTGGCTGTGGCAATGAATAGCACTTTCGACAAATCGTAATCAATGTCGATGTAATTGTCGTGGAAATGGGAGTTTTGCTCTGGGTCAAGCACCTCAAGTAATGCCGAAGAGGGGTCGCCCTTGAAGTCGCTTCCCACTTTATCGATTTCGTCAAGCACAATCACAGGATTGTTGGCGCCACATTTTGCCATGGCTTGGAGTATTCGCCCTGGCATTGCTCCGATGTATGTGCGACGGTGACCACGGATTTCTGACTCGTCGTGCAGACCACCGAGAGAAATTCGGGCATACTTTCGATTGATTGACTTGGCAATAGAGCGGCCTAATGAGGTTTTACCCACACCAGGAGGGCCGTAAAGGCAGAGGATCGGGGCTTTCAAGTCGCCTCTCAATTTCAGCACAGCAAGGTGCTCAAGTATTCTTTCCTTCACTTTTTCAAGTCCGAAGTGATCTTTATTGAGTTGTGCCGATACCTTTTTCAAACTGATATTGTCTTTAGTGGTATCATCCCATGGGAGGTTGAGCAGATTGTCGAGGTAGCTGAACTGAACGGAGTAATCTGGTGATTGCGGATTGTAGCGTTCGAGTTTCTTCAGTTCCTTTTCAAATTGCTGCTGCACATTCTCGTTCCAGTTCTTGCTCTTGGAGCGTTGATACAGTTGCTGAATATCGTCTTCGCCATTGCCCAGTTCTTCCTGAATGGTGCGAATTTGCTGTTGCAGGAAGTGCTCACGTTGCTGTTGCGACAGATCTTCTCTGGTTCGCGAAGTGATATTTGCCTTCAATTCCACAAGTTGTGCCTCTTTGCTCAATGCAGCAAAAAGGAGATAGGCACGCTTTTTGACGTCTCTTTCCTCAAGCATTTCTTGCTTCTTGTGAGGCTCGAATGGCATGTTGGTGGTGAGGAAATTGATCAAATATTCGTTACTGTCGATGTTCTTGACAGCAAAAGCCAATTCATTGGCGCCTTCACCAAGTGTTTTGAGAATTTGGTGCGTAACATCCTTAATCGACGACATCAACACACGGAATTCCTTATCCTTTGCGATTGGTCGGATTTCTTCAAGCGTGGTGATACTGCCTTTGAGATATGGTTCGGTGGCGTGAATTGAGTTAAGCTTGAATGGTGAGCGGCCACGCAAAATCACGTTTGTGGTGTTGTCGGGCAATTCAAGCACTTTTATAATATCGGCCACGGTACCTACTTTGTAGAGGTCGTCGAAGCCGGGATTGTCCACTTTGCTATCAATTTGGCAGACCACAGCAATCGGGCGGCCCAGTCGCTTTGCCTCATTAATCAGGTTTAATGATTGTGGGCGACCAATAGCCACAGGCATGGTCATTTCTGGGAAAAGCACCATGTTTCTCAATGTGAGAATTGGCATATCCGTCATTTCTTCTGCTCCTACATTCGTGTTGCCGAGTGGATCTGCTTTGATTTCGGCGAATATTGTCCCAATCTGTGGAGCAGTTTCTGCTTGTATGTCGGTGTCTAAATCGTTAAAAAAATCTTTCATCCTTTTTTATTTTTATGAATCAAGTGGCAATTAAAGTGCCAATATAATATGTGAAATCATAAATATGACTATTTTGCGCTGTTTCTGCCAAAATGTCGCCTCTGCGAAATCAAAAATAGGGTGGCACGAAAAATGCGAATTTGATTTTTCGAAAATAATTATAAACTTTAAAATACTACAAAAATGACAATTAAACCATTAGGCGACCGTGTTCTCATCGAACCCGCCAAAGCTGAAGAAGTCACTGCTGCTGGCATCATTATTCCAGACAGTGCAAAGGAAAAGCCTCTCAGAGGCACTGTGATTGCATGTGGCAATGGCACTAAAGATGAAGAAATGTACGTTAAGGTGAACGACATGGTTCTGTATGGCAAATATGCTGGTACAGAAATCGAAGTTGATGGAAAGAAAATGCTGATGATGCGTCAATCCGACATCTTGGCTGTAGTTGTTGACTAATTAAAATTTTAAAGACATGGCTAAATTAATTAAATTCGATATTAAGGCTCGCGAAGAACTTAAAAAAGGCGTTGACCAATTGAGCAACGCAGTAAAGGTGACACTTGGTCCAAAAGGCCGTAATGTGATTCTCGACAAGAAATTTGGTGCTCCTCACATCACTAAAGACGGTGTGAGTGTGGCTCGCGAAGTGGAGCTTGAAGATGAATTCCAAAACATTGGTGCTCAACTCGTAAAAGAAGTGGCATCAAAGACCAACGACGATGCCGGTGACGGTACAACCACCGCTACAGTTCTGGCTCAAGCTATTGTGAACGAAGGACTGAAGAATGTGGCTGCTGGCGCTAATCCAATGGACTTGAAGCGCGGTATCGACAAAGCAGTTGCAAAAGTTGTGGAAGGCATCAAGGCTCAAGCTCAAGAAGTGGGCGACGAATTCGACAAAATTGAAAACGTGGCACGTATCAGTGCTAATAATGATTCTGTGATTGGCGAACTCATTGCAGAAGCCATGAAGAAGGTGAAACGCGATGGCGTTATCACTGTAGAAGATGCAAAGGGTACCGACACTTACGTAGATGTGGTAGAAGGTATGCAATTTGATCGCGGATATATTTCTCCATATTTCGTTACAAATGCAGAAAAAATGTCATGCGAAATGGAGCATCCCTACATTCTTCTTTTCGATAAGAAGATTTCCACATTGAAGGATATGCTTCCTATTTTGGAACAAACTGCTCAAAGCGGCCGTCCACTCCTTATCATTTCAGAAGATGTGGATAGCGAAGCATTGGCCACATTGGTGGTTAACCGTATGCGTGGTTCACTCAAGGTTTGCGCAGTTAAGGCTCCAGGCTTCGGCGACCGTCGCAAGGAAATGCTCGAAGATATTGCAATTCTTACCGGTGGCGTTGTTATCAGCGAAGATAAGGGCATGAACCTTGCAAGTGCCACTATTGATATGCTCGGTACTGCAGAAAAGATTTCTGTGAACAAGGAAAACACCACTATCGTGAATGGTGCTGGCGACAAGGCTAAGATTGCTGACCGTGTTACTCAAATTCGCACTCAAATCGAGTCAACTAAGTCAACTTACGACAAGGAAAAACTCCAAGAGCGTTTGGCCAAACTCGCAGGCGGTGTAGCAGTGCTTTACATCGGTGCACCAAGTGAAGTGGAAATGAAGGAGAAGAAAGACCGTGTTGACGATGCTCTTAGCGCAACTCGTGCTGCTGTGGCAGAAGGTATCGTTCCTGGTGGTGGCGTGGCTTACATTCGCTGCTTGGATTCTCTCGAAGGCTTTAAGGGCGACAACGACGATGAAACTACAGGTATTCGCATCGTAAAGCGTGCCATCGAAGAACCACTTCGCCAGATTGTGAACAACGCAGGTCTCGAAGGCGCAGTTGTGGTAAACGAGGTTAGAAACGGCAAGGGCGACTTTGGTTACAATGCACGCACCGACAAGTACGAAAACCTCTTTGAAACTGGCGTAATCGACCCAGCTAAGGTTACTCGTGTGGCATTGGAAAATGCAGCTTCTATCGCAGGCATGTTCTTGACCACAGAATGTGTAATTGCTGAAAAGAAGGAAGAAGTGCCAGCTGCTCCTGCAGCCCCAGGCATGGGTGGTATGATGTAATCTAAAAATCATATAATCATATTGTTAAAGGTCGTGAGAAATCACGGCCTTTTTTTATGTCAATACCTTAATGGTTATAAGGTTTTTTCAATTATTTGTCAAACTCACATTTTTTTTATATTTTTGTTGTTTAAATGAAGGATAATGTACCCTGCCAAAGGAGAGTTGTCCCGAAATGCTGAATTTCTTATGAACGAAATCATTTGTATATCATTAATACTAAGTTGCATAATCTCTTATGTGGCTACCAATTTTGTGCTTAAATTTGCTCATAAGAAAAGGCTTTACGACTCTTTCGACGAACGCAAGATTCACAAAGGCAATATCCCCCGATTGGGAGGCGTTGCATTTTCATTAGCCACAATTTTGACAATCATTTTGGTGGGTATATATGTTCGATATTGGGGCAGCTTCAAGTTTGCATTGTATTTCGCCACACATTCCGAACTGATTATGTTTGCCGTTATTGCTTTGCTTCTTGTCACTATGACAGGTCTGCTCGACGACCTGATAGGCTTCAGGTATCGGACAAAATTCATTGCGCAAATATCGGCAGGCGTATTGGTGTGTTACAGCGGTTTTTGGATCAACAATTTTCACGGATTGTTCGGTTTATACCACCTCAACATTTACCAAGGCTGGATTCTGACTATCTTTACTGTAGTACTGATTACTAACGCCATCAATTTTATCGACGGCATTGATGGATTGGCTGGCACGTTGAGCCTGTTTTTCTTTGTCTTTTATTTTATTGTGGCATACACCTATACGCAGTTGGCGGTATTAATTATCACAATTCCTGTAATTGGAGCATTATTGCCATTCCTGTATTTCAACTTATTCGGCAAAGCTGAAAAGAAAAAGAAAATATTCATGGGTGATACCGGTTCCCTGTTTATTGGCTTTTTGGTCAGCGTGATTTGCATCGACATCACAAATGATTCTGAAAATATTTTAGGAGCCACACCTATTGCGGTGGCATATTGCCCTCTAATCGTTCCTTGCTTCGACTTGGCGAGAGTGGTAATCAGCCGATTGTACGAAAACCGCAATCCGTTTAAAGCCGACAAAACTCACCTTCATCACCTCATATTATCTATTGTGAAATCGCAAAAAGTGACATTGCTTTTGATAATGACACTTGCGTTATTTATCACTTCGGCATCAATCCTGTTGTCGTATGATTTCAATGTGAACCTTGTGTTTATGTTTGACGTGATGATTTGGATAATGGTAATGATGGTGATATATCGCAAACTTAAAAAGAATAACTAAAACCCAAGATAAATGAAAATCAAGACTTTACTTTGTTCTTTAGCTGTCGGGCTTCTACTCACAGGATGTAAAACGCCCCAGTTAGGCTATTTTCAAGACTTGAAAAATGGCGACAAGAAAGAACTGACATCAGAAAATATTATCAAGCTTCAGCCAGGCGACCGCCTTTCTATCTTGGTAAGTAGCAAAGACCCTAATTTGGCGTATCTCTACAATTTGCAGGTTGTGGGCCATTATCGTTCCACTACTTCGAACAACAACCTGTCAACATCTTCCATCGCAAGCTATACCGTAGATGAAGAAGGCTGCATCGATTTCCCTTATTTGGGCAAATTGCACATTCAGGGTATGACTCGTAGTCAGGTTGCCGAATTTGTAAAGGCTTCGCTTATTAAAAACGATATGCTGAAAGACCCTACAGTTACGGTTGATTTCCGTGACATGTATTTCTCGGTAACTGGCGAAGTGAAGAATCCGGGACGCTTTGTTATTGACCACGACAAGGTGACAATTCTTGACGCGCTCAGCCAAGCTGGCGACTTGACTATTTATGGCCGCCGCGACAATGTGTTGGTCATGCGTCAGGAGGGCAAAACCCAGAACGTGTATCGCATAGATTTGGCTAATGCCGATCAGCTTTACTCTTCTCCCGTGTTCTACTTGCAGCAAAACGATGTGATTTACGTTGAACCAAACACTCGTCGAGCAAAAGAGGCTACCGAGCTTGGCATTTCGTTCAGCAATCCATCTCTCTGGCTTTCCGCTGCTTCATTGTTAACCACTATTAGTGTTCTTATCTTTAAAAATTAATGGAACAGAACAATACATATAATCAGAGCGATACAACACAGAATGAAGATTTTGTGAAATTGCAACAATGGCTTTCGCTGTGCATTAGTAAATGGCACTGGTTTCTAACCTCAATGATTGTTGTTGGTGGCTTGGCGGTGCTTTATGTGCTAACCACAACGCCTACCTACACACGAAAAATGTCGATTCTCATCAAGGACGATGATGCGTCGAGCTCTCTTTCTAAAGAGTTTGGACAGTTTTCCGATATGGCGTTTGGTAAGTCGCGAACCAACATTCAGAACGAGATGATTACTTTGAAGTCAATCACCTACATGAAGGAGGTTGTTCAATCCCTGCATCTCGACATGAATTATACAATTGACGGCACTTTCCACGATAGGGTGATTTATGGTAAAGATCTTCCTGTGAATGTGGTACTTCCTGATATTGACCCTGATGCATACGTCGGATTCATTCTTAAAATCAATAACAACGGACTTGAGTTGTCGGGCTTTTCAAACAAAGCTGATGATGAAAAAGGAAAAGTCATACTCGGCAAACTCAATACGCCAATCCAAACACCTATTGGTAAGGTGATTGTTACGCCTACAAAGTCGTATGTGGGCAAATTTGATTTTCCAATCCACGTTGCAAAGTACAGTACTGCTGACTGTACCAAAAATTATGCCAACAGCCTCAATGTGGAATTGAATCAGGAGCGTGCTTCTGTGGTCGATGTCACACTTAACGATGCATCGCCTGAAAGGGCAGAGGATATTTTGAACAAGCTCTTTGAGATTTACAATAAGAAATGGGTAGAAGACATCAACCAGCAAGCCATTAGCACATCGCAGTTTATTGATGAGGAACTGCGCTTGATTGAATCAGAGTTGGGCATTGTTGACCAAGATATTTCTTCGTTTAAGAGTGAACATCTGGTACCTGACTTACACGAAGCGTCAAGCATTTATATGAATAAAGTGGAAACCACCAATTCACAATTGCTTGAGCTCGACAACCAACTCTTCATGGCGAAATATGTGAAACGACAGCTTAGCGATGGACATAAATTTAATGTTCTTCCTGCTAACTCAGGAATTGACAATGGCGTGATTTCACAACAAATTGCCAACTACAACGAGATGGTGCTTCAACGCAATAATTTGGCAGCTAACAGTAGCGAGAACAACCCTCTTGTTCAAGATATTGACAAGTCGTTGACTTCCACAAAACATGCCATTCGTGCAGCTATAGACAATGTGATTGCCACACTTACCGATAGAATTGCCGCATTGCAGTCAAGTGAAAGCAAAACCAAATCACAAATCGCTTCGAATCCTACTCAAGAGAAATATTTGTTGAGCGTTGAGCGTCAGCAAAAGGTGAAAGAGCAGTTATATGTGTTCTTGCTTCAGAAGCGTGAGGAAAACCAACTTTCGAAAGCGTTCACAGCATACAACACAAAAATGCTGAATCCTCCAACTGGTGGTAAAGCTCCTACAAAACCTGTGAAAACGAATGTAGCAATTATTGCTTTTGTGATAGCGTTGCTGATTCCAATGATTATCGTGTTCATTGTCAGCAATATGGATACTACTATTCGTTATCGAAAAGACGTGTCATCATTGTCACTTCCATTCCTCGGTGAATTGCCACTTTCGTACAAGCGCAGGAAAGGCATATTTGGGTGGTTCCATAAGCAGAAGGACATTCGCACAATTGTGGTACAAGAAAAGAATGGCAACTCCATTAATGAGGCGTTCCGTGTACTTCGCACCAACTTGGAATTTATTACTGGTAAGGAAGGAAAGAATAAACGAATCATGTTTACATCATCAAACGCAGGTTCAGGTAAGACTTTTATTTCCATGAACCTTGCCACATCTTTTGCCATTAAGGACAAGAAGATTTTGGTGATTGACCTCGACTTACGTAAGGCTTCGCTATCTTCATTTATCAGCACTCCACCAATTGGTATTTCTGACTATTTGAGCGGTAATATTGATGATTTTGAAAATATCATTGTAAAGGGCAAAACTCATCCTAACTTGGATGTGATTCCTGTGGGTACTATTCCTCCTAACCCAACCGAAATCCTCTTTAGCGAGAGATTGGCACAACTTCTTGATAGCGTTCAGGATCGTTACGACTATATATTTGTTGACTGTCCTCCATTGGAAATTGTGGCTGATGCCTCAATTATCAACAGCCATTGCGATATGACCATCTTTGTGATTCGTTCGGGACACCTCGACAAGAGCATCTTGCCAAACATCGAGAAATTCTATGTAGAAAAACGCTACAAGAATATGATGATTGTGCTGAACGGTATCGACACCTCGTCGAATGGTTACGGCTACGGATATGGCTATGGTTACGGATATGGCTACGGTTATGGCTATGGCAACGACAAATAACGAAATTTTGATTTTTAAAAATTTTAAATGAAAGCATGTTTTATGGGGTTGGGCTATATAGGCCTCCCTACAGCAATTATATCTTCTCAACACGGCATTAATGTTTGCGGTGTTGATATCAACCCTAAGGTAGTAGAGAAAACGAATAGGGGAGAACTACACATCGTCGAGCCGGGTCTTCAAGACTTGCTCAAAAAGGCCGTGGACAGCAAGATCCTCGTGGCAAGCACCACACCTGTTGAAAGCGATGTGTATCTCATCGTTGTGCCTACTCCTTTTAAGGCGAAGCACGAACCCGACATCAGTTATGTGGAATCTGCTACTAAGACTGTGATTCCATTTTTGAAAAAAGGCGATTTGTTCGTTATCGAATCTACTTCTCCAGTAGGCACTACTGAAAAAATGGCAGAACTCATTTTTGCTGAGCGTCCCGAATTGGAAGGACGCATTCATATCGCCTATTGCCCAGAGAGAGTACTCCCAGGCAATGTGATTTTTGAACTTGTGAACAATGATCGTGTAATCGGTGGCATTGATGATGCCTCTGCTGATGCGGCAGCTGAATTCTATGGTAAATTTGTGACTGGACAGCTCCATAAGACTAATTGCAGAACTGCGGAAATGTGCAAACTTGTGGAAAATTCCAGCCGCGATGTGCAAATCGCATTTGCCAATGAATTGTCGATGATTTGCGAAAAAGCAGGCATCAATGTTTGGGAACTCATTTCACTCGCAAATAAGCACCCTCGTGTGAACATTCTTCAGCCTGGATGTGGTGTGGGTGGTCACTGTATTGCAGTCGACCCATATTTCATCAGCTCTGCTTTCCCTAACGAGGCTAAAATTATTGCTCAAGCCCGCAGCATCAACATTTACAAATCAGAATGGTGTGTGGAGAAAGCAAAAAATGCCATTCTTTCTTTTGAATTGGAGAATGGCAAAAAGCCTCAGGTAGCTCTGATGGGACTTGCGTTCAAACCAAATATCGACGATTTGAGGGAATCTCCAGCAATGAAGATTGCCAAACATCTGGTTGCCGAAATGCCCGATGTAAAATTCAATATCGTAGAGCCAAATATCAGTTCACATCCCGATTTCGATATTGTGGACTTCCAAACTGCTTTTGAGCAATCTGATATTGTGGTGTATCTCACAGCTCACAAGCAATTTTTCATGCTTCCACAGGAGGCCAACGATAAGTTGATTCTCGATTTTTGCGGTGTGATTAAGAAGTAGTAGTATGATTCTCAGCATCACAGTATATACCCTTGTAGGTGTAATGCTTTTCTATTTTGGTTGGCATTACAATCAGCGTTTTGCTCTGCCCACAGAGCATCATACCGTCAAGGAGTTTATGCTAAGCTGGGAAATCATTGCTTCATTCGTTCTTTTCTCCCTCATCACAGGTCTGCGTTACCACACAGGTTGGGACCACGAATGTTATATTCAAGACTACGTTCAATATCAAAACGAGGGCACACTTTATCGGCCTGACTTTGAACCAGGATTTAGATTGGTTGAAACGATATTTGCAAAACTCGGTTTCCACTATTCTGTGTTTTTTGGATTTTTAGGTCTCGTTAATATATTCTTTATCTACATAGCGCTTCGTAAAGATAGGGAAGTCATTCCATGGGTTGGACTGCTAATCATGGTCGGTCCATATTTCCTCCACTTGGTCAATTCTTTGCGTCAAGGTATTGTGGAATGTATTTTCGTTGCATTAATACTGCTGGTCAACAATCGCAGGTACTTGTTATTCCTGCTTTGCGCTTTATTACTGGTGTCGATACATAAAGTGGCTCTGCTGATTATTCCGGTTATTCTTTTAGCAAAGTACCTCTCTAAGTTTGAGAACAATAAGCACCTTTTCGTGGCATATTTCGTTTGCTTTATCATTGGCCAATTCCCTGTACTGATTTCTTGGACTATCAACTGTTTTAGCGATGTTTTGGCACTGTTGGGGTATCACAAATATGTGCGTTTGTTTAATACTAACCCGCTGTATGCATTCCATAGATGCTCATTTGGCGTTATATCTATCTCACTGATAGTGACTCACCTATTTTTGATTTATTACTATCCAAAGTTGCGTGAGTATTATAATGGCAACAAGTTCTTCACGATTTGCAGCACACTTACATTAATTTATGTATGTTATTTTGTGCTTGTGATGAATACTTCATTTTATTTCAAACGCCCCTATGAATTGCTGTTGCCTTTTATAGTTATAGCATCTGCATTCCTGATGGTATATTTGTTAAAAACTAAAAGATTTGCGCAACTCTCAGTATTTTGCACTGTCAATTTCTCTGTTGCAGCCATCACAGTTTTTAAAGTTGCCTACTTCGGAATGGCTGACTCCACTGATTTCTATCACTTCATACCACTATAATGCTGATTTCTGTTGTCATACCGGTGTATAATACGTCATGTTATCTGGCGAGATGTATTGATTCCATTTTTGAGCAAGACCTCAAAGATGTGGAATTGATATTCATCGACGATTGTTCAACCGACAACAGCTTCGAAGTGCTCAATCAATGCCTAAAAGGAAGAGAAAGTGAAAATCTCACAATCGTAAAGAATCCAAAAAATTTAGGTTCAGGTGAAACCCGTAACAAAGGAATTTCATTAGCGAAAGGAGATTATGTGATTTTTGTGGATTCAGACGACTATGTTACGTCTAAGTACTTCCAGGTTTTGAAAAACGCAATTGAATCAAGACCAGACATAGTGGTTTTCGACATGACAGAAATTTGGACCAATAAAACGGTGCTCAAGCACGTTGATTTGCCCGACTCACCTTTGGAAAGCGTAGAACTCCTATTGCTCAACAAGATGCACAATAGCCTGTGCAACAAGATGTTTAAACGCTCAATGTTTCTTAAACATGACATCCGTATCACTAAAGGGTTGAGCATGTTTGAGGACAAATCCATTTGCTTCAAGTTGTTTTACTACGCAAAGTCGCAGCTTTATATCGACAAAAGTCTATATTTCTACGACAGGAGTAGGGAGAACTCTTTAACGAAGGTGTTTAAAGAAAGTAATATTCAAGCATCGGTGATTGTCGCAAAAGTGATTGACGACTTTTTTAAAGATAAAGAAGTCTCTGATAATATTCATAATGCCATTCAAGCCAACAAAGTACATGTGCTGGGCTATATAGGATTGTATTGCGGCAGCACTACCCGAAGTAAATATGCTAAAGAATTAGGAAAGCTGCCATTCTCTGCTTTCTCGCAAAAATGCAAAATGCCGATTCATTATAGAATCGCATCATTTGCTGTAAACTATAAGTTGTACCCAATTTTATTCGTGATCCGACGACTATATTTTTTGTGTAAATGATTCAAAAGATTAGAATAACAAATAATGGCTCGTATGCGTTGATG
The DNA here is from genome assembly GCA_004557565.1 of Bacteroidales bacterium. Classification (GTDB taxonomy): domain Bacteria; phylum Bacteroidota; class Bacteroidia; order Bacteroidales; family Muribaculaceae; genus Sodaliphilus. The sequence continues at coordinate 81,920 of SFGS01000002.1, forward strand.
TTGGCAATTCTATATGCCATATCACCCATTCTGTCGTTGTGCGTCGCCCTCATGATGTACAAGAATTGGGTTTCTCAAACGTTCTTCATTCTGTTTGCATTTTATTTTGGTTTCCAATTGGGTCCAAACCTTGATTTGATGCAGCATTACCACAACTACTTAGATTTCTTTGGTAAATCATTCTTTGACCGATATTCCGATTTTGCTACCTTGTATTTGGGTAAAGAGCCGTTCCACATCGTATTTAAATATATCCTCTCTCGTGTTGAACTAAGTTCACGAGTATTTTGTGGCTGTGCTGCTGCGATTTATGCTACTACATTTATTTATTTCATACGCCAATTTAAGGACTTTTACACGCAGAAAATGGGGTGGTTAAGAACCTTAGTTCTACTCACATTAGCTGTTACGGTTGAGTTTTATTGGTATTTCGGACTTCGATTCTGGACAGGAGGATTTGTATTTATGATATTCTATTGCAAATACATCATCACCACCCAAAAGAAATATTTGTTCTTAACGCTCACTGCACTGCTGTTCCACTTTGCTCTGTTCGCAGTGATCGCAGTAGCAATCTTGGCTGAATTTTTAAAGAATTACAAGTTGTTGCTTTATATCATTGTTGGCATCAGCACTCTCTATAGGGAGGTGGAATGGAATTTGATTAATTTCTTGTCGTCATTTTCTATTTTTAGAGCCCTATTTAAGAGCAGCTATCAAAGTTCGAGCGTTCAGCGTGCTATTGCCAATCGTGCAAAAGAATACTATGAGAAGGGTAACATTGTTTACCAAAGTAGAATACCTTTGCTGATGATATTCTTCTTCTCAGTTATAATCTTATTGTGGACAAAAAACAAGAATGTCACGAAGTCGTATCCCAAAATGTATGCCTGTATATTGATACTTTTGGCGATTGCGAATTTCGGTCATGCCGACTTCGTGTTTTATGAGCGATATTTGAAATTCAGCTGTTTGCTGTCGTATTCTTATTTATTCTTGATCTTATTCGACAAGGCAAACGACTGGATTAACCACACCATTTTCACAAAATTGGTGTTGGCTGGCATCTTCTTAATAGCATTCAGTATACCTCTGTATCAGCAACGACAACTAATCTCAGAAATGGCATTATGGTTTGGCAACTTCTTTACATTAATTCCACTAAAAGAACTGGGTAATACATGAAAAAAGTTTTAATCATAGGGCCATATATCACCAATATTGGAGGAGTGTCAATTCATATATCACGATTGATGCATCTGCTTAAGGGTGACTTTGAGTTTGATTTCATAGATGAAAGTCGCCAAAGGAGCGAAGGGGTGTATAACATTCGTTCACTTAACCCTTTTCCCTACATCAAAAAATTGATTTCAGCCGACATTGTTCATGTTCATTCCGGAATTAGCATTTTAAGGCTGTTTCATATTATTGTATGTTTGTTGCTGTTTAAGAAAACAATCGTAACAGTGCATCGCGACATCAATATCGAGAAGCGAAAGAAGTTAACTCGTTTCTTTTTACGTCGCTGCTCAAAAATCATTTTGGTGAATCAGGTTTCTTATGATTTCGTTACTGAGAACTATAAGAAATCTAATTCCTTTCTTATACCAGCATTTCTGCCACCGATTTTGGAAAACGAGCCAGAATTACCATCAGAAGTGAAGAAGTGGATTGGTAATTGTAGAAGCCAACACGGTTTTTTATTGTCTGCCAATGCCAGCTACCTCGCTATCAACAATGGACAAGACCTCTATGGGCTCGACATGTGTATCGACGCAGTTCAAAAACTTAATAATAAAAGCAATGCTCAAATATTTTTGATCTTTGTGGTGGCTGACACCTTAAAAAATGTTCCTTTACTTCAAAAGTATAAAAAAGAGATTGTAGCAAGGAATTTGCAAAACCACATTTTGATTTGGGAAGGAGGGCTTTCTTTTATACGCCTTATACAGCAATCAGATGTCGTATTGAGAACCACAAACACTGATGGTGATGCCTTAACAATTCGCGAAAGTTTGTTTTTTAACAAACCTGTTATCGCAAGCGATGTGGTTTCCCGACCGGAAGGAACAATTGTTTTTAAAACGCGTAATCTTGATTCGTTGGTGGAAGCTATTGCGAAAACCCTCCGGGGCAATACTCAAGGCAAATCCAAAATCACTGTTCCAAACTACAAGCAAATTTATACCGATATATATAATTCTTAGTTTATATATAGATGCAGCAATCCGACACATATAAGAGTAGAAAATCGAAATTCCTGAAGGACTTCGGAATTTACACGATTGGCGTGTTTGGAACGAGAATTATCACGTTCCTCATGATTCCTCTCTACACTTATTTTGTGGAGAATCCAAGCAATTATGGCGTGTGGGATTTGTGCCTGCAAGCCACTATTTTTTTACTCCCTCTTTCCACTCTGCAAATGCGTGAGGCTGCATTCCGTTTTTTGTACGACGAGGACGAGAATGCTCAAAAAACAAAAATAATATCTTTCATATTTAGAACTTTAATTTCAAACTTGGTGATAATTGCGTTGTCAGTAGCCGCATTATCTATTGTTTGGGATTTCAAATATCTGTGGCTGACCTTCCTGCTGCTTTTCTCATCATCGTTTCACGATGTGATGTGTCAGGTTTCGCGAGGCTTAAAGAGGAATGATATATATGTGTCATGCAACATTCTGAATGCTTTTCTTGTGGCATTGCTGAGCGTTCTGTTTGTGGCATTGCTAAAGATGGATGTAGAGGGCATATTTTGGGCAAACATCATTTCTCGTTTATGTATATGCGTGTATCTCCAGTTCCGACTTCATATTCTATCTCGATATGTGAAAATCAGCGTTAATTGTAGAGAAATTGGCAAGGAGATTATCAAATACTCATTACCGTTAATCCCGACGTCAATGTGCTGGCTGGTCACAACAGTATCTGATCGTTTTTTCATCAGGATTTTCGTGTCAGATGAAATGAATGGCATATATGCTGCAGCCATTCGCTACACAATGATTCTCCACTCATTGGCACTTGTGTTTTATCAAACTTGGCAAGAAACAGCCATTCGCCAATACAACACTCCCGATAAAAACCAGTTTTTCAGTAAGGTTTTTAACTTCTATTTCTATGGCTTAGGAGTATTGCTTATCATATATTCCTACACCCTTAAATTTTGTTACACATGGTTGGTTGGACCAAATTATCAAGAAGGTGCGAACTATTTGTTTATAATGGGCTTTGTGTTCTTGCTTGGCGCAATGTCATCGTCATTCTTTGATTTGGGTTATCAGTGTGCAAAAGATACAAAAAGAGCTATTCCTGCCATTATATTAGTGGCTATCATCAATGTTGCATCAAACCTTGCTATTACACCACTACTCGGCGTGCATGGCGTGATTATTTCTAATTTTATCTCATATTTGGTTCTTGGTATATATAGATTTATCGACACTAAACGATATTTCAAAATCTCTATATCGGCAAACACTTTCGCCATGATGCTTATGCTGGTATTAGGCACAGCCTTATACTCATTTGATGTTGCAAATATGGCACATTTTATAGTTTTTGCAATTCTGGTTATTATATCAATATGCATTGCACCAAAAGAGCTCAAATATATGGTGATAAACAAATTGAATAAACGAAATTAATGATTATATACGATTCGTTATATCGACTTAAAAAATATTGCGAGAAGGAGCAATTTATGGGGTGGGATCCTTATGATGGGTTAAACTCTAAATTGTTTCATGCAATTCCATTTTTGGATAAGATTCCGTTTTGCAGATTGGTGATGATTCAGACTTTTAAAAGGAATCCATTCAATTTGCGAAGGCTTGCGCTTATCCCAAAACAACACAACGCTAAGGGTATTGGATTATTTTTGCAAGGCTACTGTAATCTTTATAGAGCAGTGCAAAAAGACCATAAACTTGTAGAACTTTTTGGCTCAGTACAAGATATAGTCATACAAATACATAAATTGGCTGACTTGCTTATCGAAATGCGATCTGCTGGCGATTACCATGGTGCTTGCTGGGGGTATAATTTTGATTGGCAAGCGAGATTGTATTTCTTGTTCCCCAAAAACACGCCTACAGTGGTAGCCACCAACTTTTGTGCAACGGCATTGATGGAGGCATACGAAATCACCAAAGAGCAGAAATACTTGGATATCGCTCTTTCTTCTGCTCGTTTTGTAATTGAGGATTTGCATCGCTCGAAGCAGCAAGAAGGTTTCCTGTTTTCATACAGTCCACTTCCGGGCAACGACACCGTGTATAACGCTTCACTACTTGGATCTCGATTATTGAGTTTTTGCTACAAATACACTGGCGATGAGGAATATAAACGCCTCGCAAAAGAGTCGATTATCGCTTGCTGCAAAGGTCAACAAGAGAGTGGCGCATGGGGTTATGGCTTAATGCCTTTCCAAAATTGGGTGGATAGTTTCCACACGGGCTACAACTTAGACGCTCTGATTGCTTATCAAGAGAATACTGGTGACAAGTCGTTCAATCATTACATAAAAAAAGGTTTTGATTACTATATTCATCATCATTTTGATAAAAATAACGAGCCAAAATATTACGACACAAAGAAATATCCAATTGATATTCATTGTCCAGGACAATTATTTGTAACACTGTCGCGTCTGCATAAGTTTTCGGAGCATAAAAAAATAGCTTCTGATGTGTTGCGATGGACTATTAAACACATGCAGGATAAAAAAGGGTATTTCTATTATCAACTCAAAAAGGGCATTAGCTCAAAAATTTCTTACATGCGATGGAGTAATGCGTTTATGTTTTGCGCGCTCTCGTATTATTTATTAAGTGAAATTGAAAATGAAGAGAATAAAACTAAATAGGGTAGAGGCTTTTCCATTCACATCGGCTGATGATTTGATGGAGTATGTGGATAAGCATAAGGGAATTTTAGTGGCTGTGAATGCTGAAAAGATTCTCCACTCTACTCCAGAAACAGAAAGCATCATCAACGGCAATATTGGTTACTGCGATGGTGTAGGTGCAGTGAAAGCAATGCACCAAAAAGGCTTTAAAGACGTTAAGAAAATTGCAGGTTGCGAACTGTGGCTCAAAATCATCGCTAAATATTACACAACCAAGTCTTTTTATCTTGTGGGTGGAAAGCAAGAAGTGATTGATGAAACAGTAACTAAACTCCAAAAAGAGTTTGAAGGCATCAATATCGTTGGCAACCGTAACGGATACATCAAAACTGACGAAGAGCGCACAAGTCTAATCTGCGACATTGCACGATTAAAGCCCGATGTGGTGTTTGTGGCAATGGGGTCACCCAAACAGGAGTTGCTCATGGGCGATATGTTACGAGTTCATCCTGCCATTTATCAAGGTTTAGGGGGGAGTTTCGATGTATATACAGGTTATGTGCAACGTGCTCCCAAATGGTGGGTAGATCACAATATAGAATTTGCATACCGCCTGTTTAAAGAGCCGTCGAGAATCAAGCGTCAAATTCATCTGGTAAAGTTTTTCTGGTGGCTGTTAATTGGCAAATTCAAGAAATAGAAAAAGAGAGGAGCGAAATACTGATTCGTTCCTCTCTTAAATATAATGTTCGGCGTTTTACATTTTGTTTGTGATTGGGTGCCAGTCGCGCTCTTTGATGTCGCCATTGCGATAGGCAAGAAGCAGTTCCTTCAAATCGTTGATTTGTGCTTGGAGTTCCGCACCCTTGTCGGTGTCCTTTACCATCATTCTGTGGTTTGCCATTTCCACCATTTCCACAGTGGATTTGATGTCTTGACCTTCTTCCACAGCTTTTGTGATTGAAGTGAAAGGTTCATGCTGCACGAGCTGGAAACCACGGCTGTGATATACTAATGTGTAACCCGCAATGCCGGTCTTTGGCTGATACGCTTTAGAGAAACCACCATCAATCACCATCAGTTTGCCTCCTGCTTTCACAGGATTTTCGCCTTCAATCGTCAAAACTGGCACGTGACCATTGATAATGTGGCGGAAGTTGCCTTCAATACCAAATTCATCTAAAATCATGTCGCAAATCTCTGGCTTGTCGCGCAAGGTGTAGTAGTGTCCTTTAATCTCCTTGTGCGTGCATTTGTCCTCAATAAAATAGCGCTCAAAAGTTGCCATCTTGTCTTTGTCAAACACTGGCGAATCCTTTCCGCACCACAAATACCAAATATAGTCTAAAGCAAAGTTGTAAACTTCAAGATCGGCATCGCCAAAGTATGCAGAGCGAATGAGCGCGCCCACTTTTTTCAACAACGCTTTTCCGTGGTACAATTCACCTTGAATATTGATGTCCTTCAAAGTGCCGTCGGCATTAAGAGGCATTGAAGCATGGTAAAGCAAGTTGCCATTTGCCACTGCATATACGCAACCGTTGGCAAACAAGCATTTCATGTGCTTCTTGAGTTTTTCACTACCCTTAAATGACTTGTGCAATTTATCGACCACAATCTGTTCATCTTCTGTGAGTTGATAAGGATTTGCAGGGTCAACAGTCGGGAAGTTAGAGTCGGTGAGTTTGTAATCTACACCATCAATCTTGATTACATTCTTTTCAAAATCAATCTTGTCGAGCAAAAGGCGACACTCCATATCAAACTCTTTGCGACGCATGATAGTGGCAGCCTCAAGTTTGAATTGAATGATACTGATAGCCTTGTGCATTTTCGCAATCAGCAGATTGGCACGACGCTTCGCCTCTGATGAAGTGTCAACTTTTGGCATAAACGGCACACATTCGTCGTCGCCATACACATCAAGTGCAAAGGTGGCGAGAGGCAGCATATTAATGCCATAGCCGTCTTCAAGCACACTTTGGTTGCCATAACGGAGTTGACCACGCACCACATTCGCTATACAGCAATCGTTGCCGGCAGCTGCACCCATCCACAAAATATCGTGGTTGCCCCACTGAATATCAAAGTTGTGATAGTTACACAATATATCCATTATCTTATGTGGGAAAGGTCCACGGTCGAACACATCACCGAGAATGTGAAGCACATCGATAGTAAGCTGCTGAATCAGGTTACACGTCGCCACGATGAAATCGTCGGCTTGCTTCGTGGAAATGATTGTGCGCACAATCACATCTACATACGCCTGCTTGTTCAGGTCGTTTGAGTTCTCGTGCAAAAGTTCCTGAATAATGTATGAGAAATCCGCCGGCAGTGCCTTGTGTACTTTCGAGCGAGTGTATTTCGACGAAACGCTTCGGCACACTTTAACCAAGCGATTAATGGTGATAAAATACCAGTCTTCCAGTACCGATGGGTCGGTATATTCCGATTTCACCAAATGAAGTTTTTTGCCCGGATAATAAATAAGTGTGCAAATTTCTTTCTGCTCACGGTTACTCAATGTCTCGTTAAAGATTTCTTTCACTTTACGCTTAATCGTACCCGAAGCATTGCGTAGCACATGCTGGAACGCCTCATATTCACCATGCAGGTCGGCAAGGAAGTGTTCGGTGCCTTTTGGCAAGTTGAGAATTGCCTCAAGGTTGATGATTTCCGTGCTGGCAGTTGCCGCATTAGGAAAGTTGCGAGATAGTAGTTTTAAGTAATTTAACTTGTTATAATTTTGGTCCATTTCTATTCTTAATCTTGTGGATATTCGAGGTTCTCATCTTTAATGTTTTCGAGAACTTCGATTAAATATTTGCGTGCTTCCCATTTAGCCATTGGCAGATTATTGAGCGTATAGTTACCACAATCGCGCGCAGTGGCACCTGGAATTGAGCCCTCGTATTCTGCAATGAAACGGAAAGTGTCTTGCATCAGTGGCAGAATGTCCTTTGAGGTGAGTTTGCCCGACATCAGCAAGTAATTGCCTGTGCAGCAACCCATAGGTCCCCAATAAATTACCTTGTCCTTCCATTCGGGCTGATTGCGAAGATATGTAGCTGCCAAATGCTCGATGGTGTGCAATGCCGACTGGCTCACAGCAGGCTCACGGTTTGGTTGCTTCATTCTAATGTCGAAAGTGGTGATTACATCGCCATTGGGCAAAGTATCAACTCTTGAAACGTAAATGCCACGAAGGAGTTTCAAATGGTTGATTGTAAAACTTGCAATTTTCTCCATAAAATCAAAGATTATTTAATAAAGTTTCTACAATTTCAAACGTGTGCTTGGGAGCATCTTCCCAGAAATCATTGTACTGGCAAGTGCTGTTGCGGCTTGCTCCTGGCGAATCGCTAATCACACGAAGCGAGAGGAAAGGCACATTCATCACTTCACACACATGTGCAATAGCCCCCGATTCCATATCCACAGCCAAAGCTTCAGGATAATTCTCTTTTATCTTATTCACCTTCTCAATGGATTCTACAAATTGGTCACCTGACACAATCAGACCATATTTGAGCAGTTGTGACTGTGGCAATTTAGAGATGATACTTTTGCTTCCCTCAAAATAGTTGGGCAATCCTTGCACCACACCCATCTTGCATTCCGGGCCGCACCACACATCGTGATACGACACTCTTTCTCCAACCACAATATCCATCACATTAATGGACTTGTCGGCGCCACCAGCCACGCCGGTGTTGATAATCATATCTGGTGAATATTGAAATATCATAGTCATTGTGCCAATGGCTGCGTTCACTTTGCCTATGCCACATTGCAGAGCCACAACGGTGTTGTTTGCCACTTCGCCTTTAATAAAATTGAGCCCTTTCACAGTTTCTGTGGTGGGCGACTTCAATAAAGGTTTGAGCAAAGCCAATTCTTTACCCATTGCAACAATAATTCCTATTTTCATAAATATACTTTAAATGTTTTTATCATACAAAGTTATAGAAAATCTCTGGAATAACCTCTAAAATCGGGAGAAATGACACTAAACGACTTAATATCAGTGTCGTTAGGGTGTCAGATGATGCCAAGCCGAAAATGCCGAATAAGCAAAGAAAAGCAGAGCTAAGCTGGAGGATGGTTTACAAATCATTACCCGATGAAAGGTGAGATTTAACACATATAGGACGCTTTTGCACCGTTTGTCACCGATTTGCGTATCAAGGTCTAACTCGTTGATATATAACTTTGCAAACAAAAAAACGAGTATGGCAAGAAGTACATTCAAAGTGCTGTTCTACATGAACGGGAGTAAGGAGAAAGACGGCATTGTCCCCATCATGGGACGGGTGACAATCAACGGGGCTGTGGCACCGTAAGCTATCCGAGTTCACGGACTTTGTGAAGCGCTACTTTCCTTATGTGGAGAAGCTGATGCCGACAATAAATTTCCTGCGTGAACGCTTGGGCTTCAACGATGGTATTACAACGGTTATGCGCATTCAAGGATGTTTCCATAACAGGCAAACTCTATTCTTCGGAGTTCAACCAAGGCTTTGAAGCCAAGCGTTCTGTCTGCTCTATCAAGGAAGATGAGAACGGAAAGTTCGATTTCACGATTGACGGAGTGTAACACGTTAATTGGTTCAGACACAAGAGGGATGAATTTAGAGAAGCTATCGGAATGCCGAAGACAAGACAGAGTCAGGGGATAAAATAATAATCAAGAAATTGGGTAAAATACGGAATTCTATATCCCGTATTTTACCATTTACGCAAAATATTCTATAGCAATTTAGTCAAATAGATATATATTGTTAAAGTTTGGTTACATAATCAATTATATGTCAACAATGATTACCTGTATTTTTCATAGTTCAACTCTGTTATACCTATTATCGTATATTGTGTTATAAATCGTAGTCTTTTATTGTAGTTCCTTGTGCTGTAACTGTACCAGTTGTTACATTCAGATTTACAATTGCTCGTGTTTGGATGATTTTATCCATCTCAGCTGTAGTACGAATCAAGAAATGAGCAAACTTTGCTGCGTCATCAAGAGAATATTTAGAAAAGTCAATCTTTGCCGCTTCCAATGATTCTTTTAATTTTGATTGATTGTCTTCAAAAGTTGTTGGCAAAACTAGTTTATTAATCCACAATCCTCTACCAATTATGTGATAATTATAAACATCGTCTATCCCATTGGATTTATTGAGTCTTATTATGCTATCACGATCTATTAAATAAAGTTCGTGGTGTACCCCCGAATCTTCAACAGAACTTCCTGCAACATATATAGTAAGCGGTTCTTCATCTTCATTACGGATATGCTTAAAAAAGTTAGATAAATAGCCAACAAAATCTTTTACGCAATCTATCTGGATAGACATTCGCTTACTTTCTATCTCCTGCATATAGCATCCATATGGTTTTCCAGTTATAAAACCTCCACCGACGAATGATACAATAAACTTGTTCCATACGGCAAAAGTCCTTTTAGATGAAGCCTCAAAGCCTTCATCATCCTGCCGTAGGAATGCCAATGAGTCCGAAGACAAAACTATGCCCTCTGGAACAAAAACAGCAACATTAAGCCCCATAGTTAGAAACCGTAATTGAGATAGTTATAATAGCGATTATAGTAATTACGATAGTAGTTACTGTAATTTGTGTAATACAATGCCGTATTATAGTAATTACTGTAGTTGTGGTAATTGCTATAATTAGAGTAGTTATAGTAGTTACTATAATTGCTATAATTATGGTAATTAGAATAGTAATTATAATAGTTGCGATAATAGTTATAATACTTGGTATAGTTGCCCATACCATAACCTGAGTTATAGTAATTATAATACTTATAATAGTACTGGGCATCAGCCATTAATGGAGACAATACGGAAAGACCTGCTACACTAGCCGCAAATTTGGCCATTCGCTTCAAAGCGTCTCTTCTGTTCATTGGTTTGTTCGCTTCCATACTTATGATATTTGCTGGTTTATTAAGTTTATTAATTCGTTTGGATGATTGAGTGTTCGATTGTTGGCGTACATTGTTTCATCCTCATTCTGCACAAAAATGTGATTTAACCCGACAATCTTACAAAAAGTTGCATAATCTGGGTCGTTTGTGATAATTAACACTGATTTGTTCTGGGTTACTATCAAAGGTAGATATTCCCAAGTCACTAATCCTCTGTAATCTTTACAACCTCTAATACAAGGAATGGTCATTGTACCTGCCGAGATTATAGCAATCTGTCGAGTTTTAAAAGCGTTCACAGCCACATCTATGAAATTTAAATTCAATGGTTCTTGTAATTCTTCTGAAAACATAAGAATTATGTCAACCTCCCCAAAATCCAACACTTTTGGCATGATAGGTTTGTACATAGAATATGAATCTAAGTTCTCTACCGCAAGTTTCTCTGCCACCAAACAAGACAATTCCTTGAAATCTTCTGTATCTGTTGGATTAATCGTAATTAACTGGGAATCATTATTGTTTTCGTAAAATCCACTCTTTAAAATGTGCGGATGTTTATTAAACAATTTTGCAAACCGCATTTTCCTCACCAAGCAAAACTCAGTGTCAGAAACATCGTTCAAGACAGATGCAACTACATATGCATCAATGATGCGATCACTTTTTATGTATATCCACTTATTCATATTTCATCCCATCAAATTTCAAGCCAGTAATTGGCTCAAAGTAGTTTTTTAAAAAATATTTTCGGCTTAAACACCATTCCGTCTTTGACATTATGGAGTTTGTTGAGTTCCAACCGTCAAGCGGACACCCACCATGACAAATCTTAAAATATTCACATCCTTTACAGTCAGTCTGCTGTAAATGTTCTGAACGCATTGCAAGCTGCTGTCTGTATGAACTTTTGAATGCATCAACAATACTCATATCTTGAATATTGCCGACTTCAAAGACATCCCAGTCTGAAGCACGCCCACAATGCGACAATTCCCCTTCAGGTCCTATATAAATATGAGTATAAGCACAATTTCCACTGTCACTACAACAAACAGGACCGCCTTTCCCATAATGGTTTAGATAAGAGAAAAAAGGCTCGACATAAGGATACAATTCTTTTTTCTCCCACCAAACTTTAAATATCTCTCCTAAGAAAACAGCAAACTCCTTGGCTGTAATGCCAACTCCATTCGGGTCTTCATTCTTATACGAATAGACTGGATGCAATTGAAAACCACCACGTACCTTAAAATTGGTTAGAATGTTGAAAATTTCCAATGGTTTATCAATTACTCTTTGAGTCACGACATAAATGAATCCCCAAGAGAAACCATTCTTTTCAATAAGTTCAATTCCTTTGAAGAATTTCTTATTGTAAGCATCGGAATCTCTATTCTCACCGAATCCTCTGATACCCTTATAAGGCTCATAGCTTGTACCGACACGAGTTATTCCCATTCTTTTAAAGACATCTATCATATGCTGATTTATGAGAGTGAGGTTAGATTGAATGTCATGCTCTATTCTATTCTTTGTACTTGAACATATTTCGTCTTCCAAATCAAGCACGTGTTCATAAAACTCCGCTCCAACAATACAAGGCTCACCACCATGCCAAACGATAGAGAAACACTCCTTAGGGTACTGTTCCAAATATTCATTGATACATTCGAAAACTCGCCTTAACAAATCTTTCTTGATTGTGCGAGGCTTTTTACGGGCAATCACATCGCAATAAATGCAATTTGAATTGCAAGCTTCTGTTTCTTTGAAAATTAATGTAGGCATGGCTCGTTAGTGTTTTGTTTTTGCATATTGTGGAATACCAAACAATCTTCAAGACATGCGGACATTGTCTCTTCGCAATTCGTAAGCAGTCCGTTCATCATTCCTGAACAGATTCGAAAAGCACTGCATTTGCAACACTTATCTAAATCAAGGAAATGAGAATAGTATGTTTCCATCTTTTGCGACACGTTCTGTTCGTATTCCTTATCTTCGTCATATTCAGATAATAAGCAAACATATTCCCCTGTTTCGGAGGAATATAGTTTTAATTCTTCATCAATATATAAATAACAATTATCGTCTCTGAAATAGACATGATTAAACGAGAGATTTTTCTCGTCTGTAATTCTTGTTGCGATATAGTCAAACGGTTCTATTTTGGCATGTGGTACTGGCGACATATAATAATATGAAACCAAATCTGTCAATAGCTCGTCGTTGATAGACTTTTCTCTAATATGCAATCCGCAATCGATGCCAAGAGAGGAAAGAATCTTTAACCCATAGTAATTTTCTTTGAGGTCAGAAGACAAAAAGATTCTCATTTCCAGTTTCTTTAGCAATTCCAAATGATGAAAAACCGAATCCAAATCGCCAAGATTGTAAGCATTCAAAACAAGAGGTGAGTTTATTTTTTCCCACATCTCATTGAAGTCAATCTGCGACAAAGAACTTAACGGCAAATCCAACACAAAAGCATCTACATGATTGTGTTGCTGGCAGAAAAGATAGTTTTGCATAAACGAAGCCACATTATGGAATCTGGCTACAATATGAAAACCGCTTATCTTCTCGATAAGATTCGGGCTGTAATCAAATATTATTGTCTTCATGTCTGATATTGCCTTCTTCGATTAAACCATTAAGAATATGTGCCAAACATCCGCCAGAGCAGATGTTTTCTTCTCTATACAAGCAAGTGTCACAACTTTCATATATGCCTCCTACTTCCTTTCTGACTTCTTCCATCTTCTGTCCATAAAACATTGCAATCTCTTGGTAGGAAGAAAATTCAAACAGACTCTTTTTATAGAATCCAGACAGTGGGAAACATGACCAAACACTCAAATCCGTACCTATATCAATTGCAGGTCCACATTGGAAAGAAACTTGTCCTTTGGAATATTTGAAAACTTTTCCCAAGTCTTCATCGCTAAACATACACATCGGGAATCCACAGTCAAAACCTGGAACAATTCTGTATTTCTCAAACTCGGCAAAAAATCGCATGAGTTTGTCTTTAACTTCATTGAATTTGTTTGGCTTTATGTATAGATTCTTTTCTCCTGGGATTGGATGCGCAAGACCAAGTCTCACATGTCGGTTCAATCCGTAAGTGACGATATAATCAATAAGGAAAATCATATCAAACTCCAACCTGTAGATGTTGAAACTTAGCGAAGTTCTGTTGGCAAAGAACTCAAAGAACCTTTTAACCTTTTCAAGATCGGATCTCTTGTTAAACTGTGGTTCATTCACATTGCAAACGAACGAAACGCGCAACTCTTCAAACGAGAGAAGTTTCTGTGCAAACACTTGAAACTTTTCATCGGGCATAATTCCACTAGTGAAAACCGTCACATCCAAACCTCGTTTATTTAGATAAACTATCATATCTGCAACTTCTGGGTGAATCAAAGGCTCGCCACCCAAAAGAGAAATATGTTGTTCTCCCGAAGACTGCAACAAGTCTGCAATGTAAATGATATTATCCCAGCTCAATGCATCTTTCACATCAGCTTCCGACATATACTGCTTTGCAAAGCAATAAGGACAACTTCTTACGCAAGTCTCAGTCAAAAGTACATTTGCCATAGTCGTATATTATCTTAAAATTAAATAGTTCTATACCCGTTGGCGCAATTAATTTAAGTTGATAAATATGAGTAAAAGGTTGTACATATCGCTGTTTTTTAGTAACATAGTGGTAGTCAAAACATTAAGTTCAAACTATCGTATGTACAACCATTATACAAAATTCGTCAAAATACTTGAGATATGCAAGCAATTCTCTGAGAATCTAGTCAATGAATCTGGTAATGTTACACCGCCAGCTCCAAATAATAAAAAATTATAATATGGCAAAAATACTTTGTGGAATGAAAAAACGTTTGTAACTTTCGCAAAATTTGGAAATTTACAATTATGAAATCATTACTCTATACAGCTATATTATTATTCATTTGTGGTGCTTTCTCTTGTTCAAAAAACAAAAACGCACAAAAAGATTCATACAAGCTTTCTGATGAAATTGTGATGGACTCTATTTCTATCGACGATTTTAAGACCCTGATGGATAAGGCTGTTAGCGAGAATGACACATCAGATATTCAAAAACTTTTAGGCTTAGCGCAAAGCACTTATCAAAAGATTTCTTTACGCAACGATGTCGAGGCAGAAAACTTTGCACAGCAGGTGAAAGCTGTGATCTTAGGCGAGCCTTATTTAGACAACCTCATTACGAACAAAGACAATTTCTTCTTCAAATTCAACAACAACGCTTTTGAAGAACGACCAGACACAGACAGGGAAGAACAAGAATTGCGTGAGCAAAACTTGGAAGACTATGAGGAAGTCTTGACTGATGAAGAACTTCAGGAAATCAACGAGGGTAAAATCCCTACTCAAAGTGATCCAGAAAAGAAGTCTGCTGAAACTAAAAAGGCTGACGATAAAAAGACTACTCCTGAAGCAACTGCGGCTCAACCAAAGGATAGAGTGAAGAACTCATTCGAAAAGACAACTACTAAAAACAATTAATAAAAAATCACTACTCAATTTCACTTTTTAATACAAACTTTGAACGACCTTGTGAAGAGTTGTTCTCAATGAATTTATTATTTAGGCTAAATTTTAATTTTATGGTGAAGTTCAATCTATTATTTGCATTACTAATCACTCCATTAGTATGCTTTGGTCAGAATGCTTATGACTATTATGGTGAAAAAGTGCAACTTGAAGCACATTATTTTCAAAGTCAAAATGCCGGCAAACTTCAAGGCGACAAAAAGTTGTCGTATCAAGGTATGGACATCAGCAATGGTTACGCCGTGAGTGCCCAATCTACAGGAGTAATCACAGTATATGATTTGAATGGTGGCGATATGAGCAAGGAAAAACAACTCAAACTTTCCACTTTCTCAAAAACAGCCAACGCCTATAATGTATCGTTTGGCACAAAAAAGATGACAGAAGAAGACGTTCTGCCTTTGCTTTATGTGAGTGGCAACCATGGCGTGTTGAATGTTGCGCAAATTGAAAAGAAATTCAAAAATGTAAATGCTGTTCAAACCATCACCCTTGATGCAAAATTCAGCAAAATTGATTGGGCTGTAGATGCCGACAACGGCTTCTTGTATGCATTCTGCACTAATAAGAATGGCACTCACCAAATCATGCGTTTCATTGTGCCAGAAGTGAAAGAAGGCGAAGTGAGCACTGTGAAACTGAAAACCAGTGATGCTTTAGACAATTATCTCGTAGAGAAATACTACCAAGGCAAAGCTATGACCTCGACTCACGGTGTTTATGTGCACGACGGTCAACTCTACATCACTTCAGGCAATGGTACACCTAACGACGCATCTCGCCTCTATGTTTGGGACCTTTGTGGTAAAATGTTGCGCAATGTGATTGACCTGTCCACAGCCACTCGCGACGAGTTGAAGGCTTGCAGTGTACATAATGGCGCATTGTATGTTCAAACCCAAAGCAGCATGTATAAACTGATTTTCTAAGTCCACATTATGAAACGTATTGTATTATTCGGAATGGCTCTGCTGTGCATTGTCGGAATGAATGCACAAGACAGATTTTATTATAGTGGCCCGCAGTTAAGTATTGCTAAAAATCAGTTCACTTGCGTGTCGGTAGGTAAATTAGATGGCACAGCCGACTTGAACTACCACGGCATGGACTGCTGGAATGAATATATCGTTAGCCTCCAAAATGAGGGTATGGCTACCACATATAAATACGGCGGCATGACTGTCGCAAAAATCGGCACATTCAAACTTGGCAGTTATGGCGACAAAAACACCGCTAAAGTAGCAAGTTTTAGCAGCCAGTTTTTCTCAAGAGAGGATAAGATGCCGCTTTTGTTTGTTAGCCAATCGCATAATGAAGCTGTCGGAGGGCAGAAAGACGTGATTTTTGTGGAGCGAATTAGCGCTAACATGAAGTCATCAAAATTGGTGGCAAAAATCCAATTTAAGGAAGCGAACAAACTTTTTGGCAACACTCTTCAGTGGGTGGTAGATAAGGAAAACAAATTCCTTTATGGCTTTGGCAATACCATCGACGATTCAAATGCGAGCAACAAGCATCGTCTGGTGAAATTCAAGTTGCCAACTATCTCAGTCAAGGCTAAAGGTAAAAACATCCCAACCATCAATCTGAGTGAAAAAAATTTGCTCGAAAACTATTTGATAGAAGATTATTGCCCTATGTTCAAGAGCATGGCAAGTCATGGATTGATGGTGAAGTACGGACTGCTATATATGCCAGTAGGTAAGGGCACAAGTTCACAGCCATCTACCATGTATGTATGGAATTTGGCTAAAAGAAAATTGCAAAATGCAATTGACATGAGTGCTTCCACAACTGGCGAATTGACCGACTGTGCTGAATGTATGGGCGAACTTCTTATCCAATCACAAGACAGTATCTACAAACTAAGATTTGAATAATTAATAATGAAGGAGCAAGAGATTTTATCATTAATCAATGGGCGTTTGGGAATTAGCGACCTGAATGATTTGCAAAAGTCTGTTTTGAAGAATCTAAAGATTTCTTCAAGCGCTATTATATACTCTCCTACGGGCAGTGGTAAAACTCTTGCTTTTTCTGTTACTTTGCTTAAGGCTCTGAAAAACTTTGACACGGAGAAACTTCAAGCCGTAATCATCGCGCCTTCACGTGAATTGGTAATTCAAATTTCCGACGTGATTCGCCCGATTGCTCCCGACTATAAAGTGACTTCGCTTTATGGTGGCCATAATGTGGCTGATGAGAAAAATTCACTGCAAAATGTGCCAAGCATTATTGTTGGCACTCCAGGCCGACTGCTCGACCACACCAACAGAGGAAACATTGACTTGACGAATGTTCGCCAACTGATTCTCGATGAGTTTGACAAATGCTTGGAATTGGGTTTTGAGGAAGAAATGCGCAAACTGCTGAAGAAAATGCCAAATCTTTCGAGAAAAATCCTCACTTCGGCTACCATT
Organism: Bacteroidales bacterium; assembly: GCA_004557565.1. Classification (GTDB taxonomy): domain Bacteria; phylum Bacteroidota; class Bacteroidia; order Bacteroidales; family Muribaculaceae; genus Sodaliphilus. The sequence goes on from SFGS01000002.1 coordinate 99,743, forward strand.
CTCAACGAAATACCCGAATTTGTCAATCTGAGAGAATATGTTACTCTTGATTTTCTTGAGAGTGCAGAAAATCCAAGCGAAAGAACCACGGTTTGGCAAGTGAAGAGCGAGGAAAAAGACAAATTGGCAGCACTCCGCACTTTGCTTTACAGCATTCCGCAAGGCAAAACCATCATATTTGCCAACTATCGTGATGCCGTGTCAAGAATATATCAGAATCTGAAAGACAATCAAATTTCTGCCGGCATTTACCACGGTGCGTTGGAGCAGATGGATAGGGAAAAGGCGATTGCGATGTTTAATAATGAGTCTTATCCGATTCTTGTATCTACCGATTTGGGATCGCGTGGTTTGGACATCAAAGAAGTGAAAAATATCATTCATTATCATCTGCCAATATCGCAAGAATCGTACACCCACCGTAATGGGCGCACCGCTCGTGTTGACAAAACTGGCGATGTGTATATTCTTACTCACCAAGATGAGCAACTGCCCGATTTTGTGACGATTGACGAAACATTCAACTTGCCTGAAAAATGCGAGCAAAAATCTATTGTAAATAGGAACAGCACACTGTACTTCAAAGCAGGTAAAAAGGAGAAAATCTCAAAAGCCGACATCGTGGGCTTTATCGCCAACAATAGCCAAATCGTGCCCAATGAAATTGGTGTGATTAATGTATATGACCATTATGCTTTGGTGGCAGTGCCAAAACAGAAAGCGAAAACCGCTATTGCGCAACTGCTGAAAGCGAAAATCAAAGGAAAGAAGATTAGAATTGAAATCGCATCGGTTGAAGTAAGAATAAGCCGCCCAAACAATAAAAAGTAGAGTAGGGGACTACAATTCAAATTCCCCTTTTCCTTCTCTTAGCACTTCAAAGTCGCCTGATGTGCAATCTATTACTGTTGAAGGAATTGTGCCACCTCTGCCTGAGTCGATCACAATATCTACATCGTTTTTGTGGCGATCGGCCATCAACTCCGGTTCGCACATATAATCGTCAGACTGCGCATCAACCGATGTTGAAAGAATTGGCCTTCCCAAAGCCTCTACAATCCTACACGCCACAGAATTTGAGGGGATTCTAATACCCACAGTTCTTCTGCCTTTAAACGCTTTGGGGAGTTTTGACAAGGCTGGCAAAATGAAGGTGTAAGGACCTGGTAAATATTGCTTCATCACCTTAAATTCCATGTTTCCAAACTTTGCATACTCCGTAACCTGTGAAATATCGTGGCAAATGATAGTCAAGTTGGTTTTTGCCGACTTCATCGCCTTGATGGCACACACTTTCTCAATAGCCGAATTATTCAGCGCGTCGCACCCGATGGCATAAAGCGTGTCGGTGGGGTAGATGATGATACCGCCTTTTTCAAGCGTATCAACCACCATGTCGATATAGCGATCGTTGATATTATCTTCTAAGATATTAAGGATTTTCATTTTGTTATATGTGAAGGTAGTTGTTTAATCAAAATTAGAAACGATAGATGTTTGAATATTTGTGGCTTGAGCATACCTTTTCAGCAAATCAACCATCAGATTTATGGTTTCCTCCATGTCCATTTCTGGACCATAGCCGTTAATGTTGATTTGCACGGTAGTGGTTTCAGGGGTGAATTTCGTTCGTTCTTCGTCGCTTGTTGGTGTAGCCACACCTCCAATCGCATCACGATAAACGGGCATATTTTCGATATTCAAAGCACCTCTGCCTATGCCGTTATACACTTCGCCCGCTTCGCCAACGCCTAACGTGAGCGTGTCGCCCTCGATTTTATCAAAATCCAAGCCGCTGATAGCATAACCGCTCTTAATCGACACCAAGTTCACCACATCAATCAGCGTGGTTAGGCGATATAAGCCGAGCCCTCTGATAATGCGTCGGCACAGTGCCTCGCTCGCCACCCTATAGCGGCCGGGGTCTTTCCCAAGTGCCTTATACACCTTTCGTGTGGCAGCCACAGCGGGGCGCTTGTTGATTGCGAGTAGTTCGTAAGAGTTTTTAATGTTGTCGGCCTCCTTCAACAACTCGTTCCAAAGTTCGTCGCAAGTGTCTCCATTCACCACATCGGCTTGTATCAAGCCAATTTTCATTTGAGGACAAATATCAAGTATTCTTTTATCTACGTTTACTTTAAGCATAATGGCAAAATTACAAATATAATCTTAAGAAAACAACTCTCTGCCCAGCAAATGCGCAAAATGAAGCGGTCACTAATTTGTTATTGCAACAACTTTGCAGTAACTTTGCATGAAATTTAAAATTTAAAGGCAAAATGGCACAGAAACCATCAATCCCCAAGGGTACACGCGACTTTTCGCCCATTGAAATGGCGAAACGAAATTATATTTTCAACACTATTAAAGAAGTGTTTTTGCTCTACGGATTCCAGCAAATCGAAACTCCAGCAATGGAGAACCTGTCAACTTTGATGGGCAAGTATGGCGAAGAGGGCGATAAACTTCTTTTCAAAATGCTCAACAGCGGTGATTATTTGAAAAATGCTCCCGCAGAAATGCTTGAGCAGCACGATTATATACATTTAATTCCAAAAATCAGTGAAAAAGGACTTCGTTACGACTTGACCGTGCCTTTTGCTCGCTATGTGGTGATGCACCGCAACGATATTCAATTCCCATTTAAGCGCTATCAAATTCAACCTGTGTGGCGCGCCGATCGCCCGCAAAAGGGCAGATATCGCGAATTTTACCAGTGCGATGCCGATGTGGTGGGCAGCGATTCGCTGATGAACGAGATTGAACTCGTAGGCATGATTGACGAGGTGTTTAAGCGCTTCGGAATTAATGTGATTATAAAAATCAACAATCGTAAAGTGCTTAGCGGTATAGCAGAAGTGATTGGTGCTCCTGATAAAATCGTCGACATTACCGTGGCTATCGATAAAATCGACAAGATTGGTCTTGAAAATGTGAATGCTGAATTGCTTGAGAAAGGTCTTTCACAAGATGCAGTTGATGCACTTCAGCCTCTCTTGACACTCAGCGGAAGCAACGAGGAAAAACTCGCAACACTTTCCACCCTTTTGGCTTCAAGCGAAGTGGGCATGAAGGGTGTGGAGGAATTGCGATATGTTCTCTCCAATTCAGAAGCACAACAGCCTAAGGGCGTAGTCGAACTTGATGTGTCGCTTGCTCGTGGCTTAAATTATTACACAGGCACCATTATCGAGGTGAAGGCTAAAGATGTGGTGATTGGCAGTATCACTGGTGGTGGCCGTTACGACAACCTTACAGGAGTGTTTGGTATGCCTGGCACCTCAGGTGTGGGTATTAGTTTTGGTGCTGACCGTATTTACGATGTGCTCAACACTTTGGAACTCTATCCAAAAGACACGCTCGCATCAACTAAAGTGCTGTTCGTGAACTTCGGTGAAAAGGAAGGCGCACAGTCGCTCCAATATGTGATGAAATTGAGAGCAAACGGTATTCCTGCCGAAATCTATCCCGATTCCACTAAAATGAAAAAGCAAATGAGCTACGCCAACGACAAAAATGTGGCTTATGTTGCAATGGTGGGTGAAACTGAAATGGCTAATGGCACCATTGCTCTCAAATGTATGGAAACTGGCGAACAAGAAAACCTCACAATTGACGAAGTGATTTCTAAACTGAAATAATTCAACACATATACATCATATTTAGTCCCATTCTTAGAATGGGACTATTTTTTGTTAAAACCAATTCTTTTTTAACATTTCGGTGAAAGAAATTTTATAACTTTGCAAAATAAATCACCATTCTTATAAAAAGTATGTTTGATAAATTATTGACTCTTCCTCTATTCCAAGGCATCAGTAAGCAGTCACTGTCGCAATTGGTTGAAAAATATCCTTTTCATTTTTTGAAATACAAGAAAGGGGACACGATTATAGAACAAGGCGATGTTTGCACACACATGAGATTTGTGGTTTCTGGTAGTGTGAACGTCGTAATAGAAAGTTCTAAAACCAAAGTGGAACTTAGCCAAACATTAGATGCTCCAGAAGTAATCGCCCCTGATTATCTGTTTGGAAGAACCACAGAATATCCTTGCAATGTCATTGCCAATGAGGATTGCGGTGTGCTTCAAATTCAGAAAACCGACTATATTGAAATGCTGCAATCCGAAAAAATCCTGCTTTTCAATATTCTCAATTACCTTTCAAGAAATTCGCAAAACAGAATATGGTCGTTTACTACCAACGCGGGCGGCAATTTCAATACTCGATTCGCGCTTTTGGTATATGAGTTGACCACAAGAAATTCAAAAAACATCAAAATCACCTATAAGCAAAAAGACTTGTGCTTGTTGTTGGGCGTGCGGCGCACAACATTGGTGATGGCACTGGAAGAACTACAACTACACAAAATAATCACATTTACTCAAAACGAAATTCAAATTCTTAATCGTAGAGCATTAGTAGAATTAATACACGCATAAATTATGGCAAATCTCACATACTACACTCAAGGCACTTGTTCGACTCAGATCGACATTGTGACAAACGGCGACATTATCGAAAACGTAGCCTTTTACGGTGGCTGTAACGGTAACTTACAAGGAATTTCCATCCTCGTTAAAGGAATGAAAATCGACGACGCAATCAAAAAACTGGAAGGAATCAGATGCGGTTTCAAATCCACCTCTTGCCCCGACCAATTGGCAAAAGCTCTCAAGCAATTGCGCTAACACATTATATATATCGCATAGATGCTTTTGTGTAGAGCCACATCTCTTACCATGTAGGATAATGGTGGTAAGTGACAATTTAATAATAAAGTAAACTAAATAAATGATTTGATTATGAACACACTTAAACAACGGCTGAAACGCGAGTGTTCCTACACACCTGCCGACGACACTCTCGACAGATTTCTTGCCCTTGCACACACTATTCACCTCGCGCAAGACGAAGTGCTCATACACCCCGGGCAAAACGATTCCAATGTGTATGTGGTGAAAGATGGTATCGTGAGATTTGCAGATATGAATGGCGAGAAAGAAAGAACTTTTGCTTTTGCCACTCCCGGCACTGTGTTTATGTCGAAACATTCATTCGTGAAACATCTACCGTCGTACTACCTTGTGGATGCCTGTTGTGATTCTACCTTGATGGCAGTGAAATGCGACGATTTCAATGCCTTAGTGAGGGAGTGCACAGATTTTGCCGTTTGGAGTTTACATTTGGCATGGGAAGAACTATTCTTTCAAGAATATAAAAATGTGAACGTGAATAATGGCACAGCGAAAGAGCGATACCTCGCTCTACAAAAGAATCGACCGGAAATTATTGGGAGAGTATATCAAAAAACCATCGCTTCCTATCTGGGAATATCGCCCGAATACTTGTGTAGACTCCGAAAAATGCATAGCCAACATAAATAAAATTCATTTTTTTTCATCTTTTTTTTAAGCGATTGATTTATGTCAACCGCTATTTTGCTTTTTCACATTACATTTGCCAAAAATTAAACAAAATTAAAGGGAAACAAATGATTTTGATAGAAAATAACAGCATCTTTTAGCATTTTTCTTAAAATCTATTATTTCTAAAAATTTTGTGATAACCATACTATTTTTATCTTTTTAATAAACTATAAAAATTCAAAGCTTATGAAATGTAGAACTTTACTCTTTATGGCTACAGTGGCGCTTTCGAGCCTAAGCCTTTCGGCATTCAACTACAATGGTATTGAGTATGAAGCTGTCAGTGGTTCAACGGCTAAAGTATCGTCGGGAGTCAATGCCACCGGCGATGTCGTAATCCCCGAAACTGTCTACGACGGCGAAACTCCCTACACCGTAACGGAGCTTGCCAAGAGCTGCTTCCGCAGTGCACAAGTCAAATCGGTCACTTTGCCCTCTACCGTCACTAAGATTGGTAGCAGCGCATTCAATAGCAGCACAGTAGAAACAGTGGTGCTCAACGAAGGTGTAACGAGCATCCCTCTCAACACGTTCTATGCTTGTGCCAATCTGAAAGAAATTACGCTCCCTACCTCTCTCAAGAGCATTGGCACGCTCGCTTTCTATCAATGCGTTGCGCTCAAATCTGTAAATATTCCTGAAGGTGTTACGCTCATCGATGATTGCGCTTTCAAGGAATGTACATCGCTCGAGTCGGTAAAATTACCTTCTACTTGCACCAAATATTATGAACAAACGTTCTCTAACTGCACTTCTCTCAAATCTATTACTATTCCTGAAGGCGTAACTGCAATTCCGGAAAGTTTTTGCTATATGTGTCTTTCCCTTGAGGAAATCAACTTCCCAAGCACGCTCACCATTATCAAAAACGGTGCTTTCACCAATTGTGAATCGCTCAAGGAACTCAACTTGCCGGCCTCTTGCGCCACCATCAAAAAACGTGCCTTTGCCAATTGTAATTCGCTAACCAACGTTGTACTTCCTGAAGGTGTCGTTACGCTTGAAAGCGATGTATTCTATGAATGCATCAATATGCGTTCCATTACACTTAGCTCCACTGTAGATGTGCTTGGTTTTGGCTCGCTCGGATGCTGGGAACTCCTGCCCGACAACACATATCGATGGGTATTTTCCGACATTTACTGCAATGGCGATGTACCTCCACACTTTGAATACGACGATTATGCACGCCCCGAGCCCGATTTCTTCAGCCTTGAAAACTTCTCTGATGCACAAAAGTCGGCTTTCTACAATAGCATCACAATCCACGTACCCGACGAGGCTATCGATGCTTACAAGAATGCTGATATCTGGAAAAATTTCCCAAATATCGTTGGTTCTTTGACGGGTGTGAACACCACTTTTGCTTCACCTGCACCCTCTGTGAAATGTATGGCAGGCAATGTGGAGATTGATGGCCTCGCACAAGGCGACGTAGTAAGTATCTACACCACCGATGGCAAACAAGTGTACAGCACTATGGCTTCTGCACCTTCTGCCACTATCAATAATCTTCCTTCCGGTATCTTGATTGTGAAAGCAGGCTCCACTGCTTCCAAAGTGCTGGTGAAATAAGCATCACAATTATTACAAAATAGGAGGATGTATCCACATCATTTTTAAGGATACATCCTCTTTCTTTTTCCCATCAGCATAGAGCGAATGTGTTTGTTAGCAACGCTTCATTTCGCTTTATCTCCTACGATTGGTTACATCTATTAATCCAAAAAGAGGGCGTACCGCAGTGGCACGCCCTCTCCATTTTCTATGTTTGCTAATCATTATTTAGCTTCAGGCTCAACACCCCATTGTTGTTGAGCTAAGCGGCGATAATTGTTGTAGCGCCATTGAGCATTGTCCTTAGCAGCACGGAAGAGTTCTTCTGCTTCGTCTGGGTATTGCTTCATTACTGATGCGTAACGAACTTCGCCCTTCAAGAAGTCGATGAAGTTGTCCCAGTTTGGAGCCTTACTGTCGAGGGTGAATGGATTCTTGCCTTCTGCTTCGAGAGCAGGGTTGTAGCGCCAGAGGTGCCAGTAACCGCATGCCACGGCCTTCGCTTCTTCTGCTTGGCTCTTACCCATACCAGCCTTCAAACCGTGGTTGATACATGGAGCGTAAGCGATGATGAGTGATGGTCCATCGTATGCTTCTGCTTCACGAATTGCCTTGAGTGCTTGGGCATTGTCGGCACCCATAGCGATTTGAGCCACATATACATAACCGTAAGTAGAGGCAATCAAACCGATGTCTTTCTTGCGAACACGCTTACCAGCAGCGGCAAACTTAGCGATAGCACCAATAGGAGTAGCCTTAGATGCTTGACCACCAGTGTTAGAATAAACCTCAGTATCAAGAACGAGGATGTTCACATTCTTACCAGAAGCGATAACGTGGTCGAGACCACCGAAACCGATATCGTAAGAAGCACCGTCGCCACCCACAATCCATTGTGAACGCTTAACCAAGTACTTAGCCAAACTCTTCACCTTTTGGTTGCAAGGCACATCGCTGTCAGCGATAGCTTCTTGAATCTTGTCGCTCAATTCACGGCTCTTAGGTCCGTCTTCGTAGTTGTCAAGCCATTCTTGGTAGAGAGCCTTAACATCGTCAGAAACGCTGTCGCAAGCAAGTGCTTCCTGAACATAGCCTTTCACGCGAGTGCGGAGCTTTTCGTCACCGATAAACATACCGAAACCAAATTCACAGAAGTCTTCGAAAAGTGAGTTAGCCCAAGCGGGACCATGACCCTTTTCGTTGGTGGTGAGTGGGGTAGAAGGAACGGCTGCAGTGTAGATTGAAGAGCAACCAGTTGCATTAGCTACCATTTCACGGTCACCAAAGAGTTGAGAAATGAGTTTGAGATATGGAGTTTCACCACAGCCAGAGCAAGCACCGTTGAATTCAAAGAGTGGAGTTGCAAATTGTGAGTTCTTCACATTGAGCTTGGTGTCGATGAGATGTTGCTTTGAAGTAACATTCTTGATGCAGTAATCCCAGAGTTTTTGGTCTTGTTCGTGTTCCATAAGTGGAGCCATTTCAAGAGCCTTAGCTCCCTTCTTGCCAGGACATACGTCAACACAGTTGCCGCAGCTCAAGCAGTCGAGCACGTCAACAACCTGAACGAATTTGAGACCTTCTAAGCCCTTGCCGATAGCTTTGAGCTTTTCTTCTTCCTTGAATGGAGAGGCGGCTGATTCGTTTTCATCGAGAAGGAATGGACGGATTGCAGCGTGAGGACAAACGTAAGCACACTTGTTACATTGGATACAGTTTTCTGCATTCCATACAGGAACGAAGTTGCCCACACCGCGCTTTTCGTAAGCAGCGGTACCGTTTTGCCAAGTACCATCTTCAATACCCTTGAATGCGCTTACTGGGAGCAAGTCGCCATCTTGTGCATTGATTGGACGAACGAGGTTGCGAACGAACTCAGGAGCGTCGTCTTCAACAGTGTTTTCAATTGGAAGATTTGACCAAGCTGGATCCACATCGAGTTTCTTGTATTCGCCACCACGGTCAACTGCCTGATAGTTCTTGTTCACCACATCTTCACCCTTACGTCCGTAAGACTTAACGATGAATGCCTTCATTTGCTCAACAGCAAGGTCAACAGGAATTACGCCAGTGATGCGGAAGAATGCTGATTGGAGAATGGTGTTGGTGCGGTTGCCCAAGCCAATTTCCATCGCAATCTTGGTAGCGTTGATATAGTAAACTGTGATGTTGTTGTCAGCGAAATATTTCTTCACACGGTTAGGAAGATTATTTGCGAGAGTGTCGCCTTCCCATACGGTGTTAAGAAGGAATGTGCCATTCTTTTGCAAACCACGAGTCACATCATACATGTGCAGGTAAGCCTGTACGTGACATGCCACGAAGTTTGGAGTGGTCACCAAGTAAGTTGAGCGGATTGGTTCGTCACCGAAACGGAGGTGTGAGCAAGTGAAACCACCCGACTTCTTAGAGTCGTAAGAGAAATATGCTTGGCAATACTTGTTGGTGTTGTCACCGATAATCTTTACAGAGTTCTTGTTAGCACCCACTGTACCATCAGCACCAAGACCGTAGAATTTAGCCTGGAACAAGCCCTTGCCACCTACAGCGATTTCTTCTTTCTGAGGAAGTGAAGTGAAAGTAACATCGTCAACGATACCTACAGTGAATTGATTCTTTGGCATTGGCAAAGCAAGGTTCTCATACACAGCAGTGATTTGTGCTGGAGTAGTGTCTTTTGAACCAAGACCGTAACGACCACCTACGATAAGAGGTGCGTTTTCTGTGCCATAGAAGCATTCCTTAACATCGAGGTACAATGGATCGCCATTTGCACCAGGTTCTTTTGTGCGGTCGAGTACAGCGATACGCTTTGCTGTGCTTGGAACTGCAGAGAGGAAGTGCTTAGCAGAGAATGGACGATACAAGTGAACTGATACAAGACCCACCTTTTCACCTTGTTCGGTCATGTGGTCGATAGCCTCGCGGATAGCCTCGGTTACAGAACCCATTGCGATAATCACGCGGTCGGCATCTTTTGCACCATAATAGTCGAACAATCCGTATTGACGGCCAGTGATAGCGTTGATTTTGTTGATGTAGTCTTCTACGATAGCAGGAATTGCGTTGTAGTATTCGTTGCAAGATTCACGGTGCTGGAAGAATACGTCAGGGTTTTCGTTAGTACCACGAGTCACAGGGCTATCTGGATTCATTGCACGCTTGCGGAAGTTGGCAAGTGCTTCACGGTCCAAGAGTGGTTCCAAATCTTCTTGTTCGAGGGCCTCAATCTTCTGGATTTCGTGAGAAGTACGGAAACCGTCGAAGAAGTTCAAGAATGGAACGCTGCACTTGATAGCCGCAAGGTGAGCAACAGCTGAAAGATCCATAACTTCTTGTACAGAACCTTCGCAAAGCATTGCAAAACCTGTTTGGCGAGTTGCCATCACGTCTTGATGGTCACCGAAGATACAGAGAGTGTGTGATGCCAATGTGCGAGCAGTAACATGGAAAACGCCAGGAAGAAGTTCACCAGCAATCTTATACATGTTTGGAATCATCAGCAACAAACCTTGTGATGCTGTGTAAGTGGTAGTGAGTGCGCCAGCCTGGAGTGAACCGTGGAGCGCACCAGCAGCACCTGCTTCGCTTTGCATTTCCTGAACTGTTACAGTTTCGCCGAAAATATTTTTGCGACCAGCAGCCGCCCATTCATCGACATGCTCCGCCATTGGCGAAGATGGTGTGATAGGGTAGATTGCAGCCACTTCAGTAAACATATAACTGATGTGAGCAGCAGCGGTGTTACCATCACACGTCATGAATTTTTTTTCTTTACTCATGAGTTTGAGATTATGATTAATTGAATTAGTTATTGTAGATTCAAATTTATGCAAAATTACAAAAAAAATGCCTTTTGGTCAACTTTTAGTTGCCCTTACAACATTATTTAATAATAAAATTTAATAAAGCATATTTTGATGCTTGCACAGCATTAAATAATGATTATTTTTTAGTAATTTTGTCGTCCATAAATAAACTATGCTTTTTCGCAATGAAATTTGATTTAGACATTTATAATCACAAGGGAATGAGTGATTATTCTATTTTACCATCGGAGGAAAATAGAAACTACATATATGTATTATCTAACAACCAAACACTTGCAAGCGAAGTCTACAACGAAATCATTACTTCGTATAATCTGAACAAACATTTCACTACTGATGATTTCAACGAGGTAATCGACCATTTGAGTGGCGATTGTAGAGCAGAATTTAAAAAATCAGATTTTCTGCTCGTTGTATATAATGCAGGAGGTTGTTTTATTGCACAAACTGGCAAGACAAGAGCTATCCAAGTTCGCCCCGACGACCAGGAAATCGTGTTCGACTCACGCAACTTGGTTTTGGACATCTACAATTCCAAAGCAAGGGTTAGCCAGTTGACCGACTACAAGCAAGGCGACCTTCTGCTGCTCTGCTCACAAGAGGATATTGACGCAAAAGCGATTCGTCGCATTCTCTCCAATCCCGAACTTTCTACTCAAGCGAAAAACGATCAGCTCAAGCAGATGAAAGAACTTGCAAATGCTTGCCATGTGCTGATTAACGCCACAAATGTTAAGGCGTCATTTTCGCTCAGTCTGCTGAAGAAAATCAGATTTAAATATGTGGCCTACGCGTTGCTGATTTGCGCAATAGCCGGTGTGGTGGCGTGGATGGTTACCTGCAACCCGTTAAAAGGAGGCGACGACGCTACTGTTGTTGACGAAGACACGTTGGTGAGCGTTAATTCGCCCCATAATGCCGACACTACGGTTAAGGTTGTTACCGAAACTCCGACAATAGCACCTAAAGACTCCACCAAAGCGACTCTTGTTGCAAAAGGCGTAAAAAAGGAGAAGAAAGAGGTGACTGAAAAAATTGAGGAGACTCCTATAACACAAGTAAGCAATGCTGATTCTAAAAAGAGTGTTGATGCAGAAAAGGCTCCAGCCGTTAAATCTGAGCCCAAGCATGAAGCACCAGCAGTGCCAACACCTGCGCCAGCAGCTCCAGCAGGAGAATAATATAATTTTAAAATAACTTTGACGTTACCACACAATCCACCCGATTTCGGATTGAGTGGTAATGTTTAACCCAAATCGGTCATTAGGGCTTGTGGTATTTCGGAGTTTTAGAAGAATGAATTTTGTTTGTCTTTTAATGAGTGATAGCGAGCTATTACGAATACACGGCCTGATGACCGATTTGGGTTAAATCTGAATAAATCTCTTTTTTTATTCTGAATAAATCTCTATCTTATTATAATGATTATTACAAACAACTTAGGTATTCAATTCGGGAAAAAAGTTTTGTTCCAAGATGTGAATTTGAAGTTCACAGCTGGTAACTGTTATGGTATTATTGGTGCTAACGGTGCAGGTAAGAGTACGCTTATGCGTATGCTCAGCGGCCAACTCACACCAACACACGGTACCGTGACGCAAGGTCCTGGTGAACGCATGAGCGTGCTTGCCCAAGACCACTTTGCATTCGACGACTTCTCCGTTATCGACACTGTGCTCCAAGGTCACTCTGAACTTTGGGCTGTGATGAAGGAAAAAGATGCTATTTATGCAAAAGAGGATTTCTCTGATGCCGATGGCGTAAGAGCAAGCGAACTTGAAGAAAAATTCGCTGAAATGAATGGTTGGAATGCTGAAAGCGATGCGGCAGCCTTGCTTAGCGGTCTGGGCGTGAAGGAGGAATTTCACTACACTATGATGAAAGACATGCCAGCTAAAGCAAAGGTGCGTGTGCTGCTGGCTCAAGCGCTTTTCGGCAACCCTGATAACTTGTTGCTCGATGAGCCTACCAACGACCTTGACCTCGACACCGTGACATGGCTGGAAAACTATTTGAGCAACTGCGAAAACACTGTGCTCGTGGTGAGCCACGACCGTCACTTCCTCGACGCTATTTCCACCCACACTTTGGATATCGACTATCACAAAATCACTCTCTATGCTGGTAACTACAGCTTCTGGTACCAGAGTAGCCAGTTGGCTTTGCGTCAACAGCAGCAACAGAATAAGCGTGCTGAAGAAAAGAAGAAGGAACTTCTTGAATTCATTCGCCGATTCAGCGCCAACGTGGCTAAATCTAAGCAAACTACAAGCCGCAAAAAGATGTTGGAAAAACTCAATATTGAAGAAATCCAACCATCTTCACGCCGCTATCCAGGCATCATCTTCACTCCTGAACGTGAACCAGGCAACAAGATTCTTGAAGTGAACGGACTTACAGCAAGTATCGATGGCGAAATCTTGTTCAAGGACTTGACTTTCAACGTGGAGAAGGGCGACAAGATTGTGTTCTTGAGCCGCGACCCTCGTGCCATGACCGCTTTCTTCGAAATCATCACTGGCAACAGAAAGGCCGACGCTGGTACATTTGAATGGGGACAAACCATCACATATTCTTATCTGCCTCTCGAAAGCGATAAGTTCTTCGACAACGACTACAACCTCGTTGACTGGCTGGCACAATACAGCAACGACACAAGCGAAATTTACCTCAAAGGCTTCTTGGGCAAGATGCTCTTTGCTGGCGAAGATGTGTTGAAGAAAGCGAAGGTGCTCTCTGGTGGTGAAAAGCGCAGATGTATGATTTCTAAGATGATGATGACCAATGCCAACACCATTATTCTCGACACCCCAACCAACCACCTCGACTTGGAATCAATTCAGGCGTTCAACAACACGCTCCAAGCCTTCAAGGGCATTGTGCTGATGTCGAGCCACGACCACGAATTTATCCAAACCGTTTGCAACCGTGAAATCGAACTCACTCCAAACGGTATCATCGATAAGATGATGGACTACGACGACTACATCACCGACGAAAAAGTATTGGCTCTCCGCGAACAATACTACCAAAAATAATCCCCACAGGATACACACAAAACAAAAGGCGGCTGAATCCGAATCAGTCGCCTTTTCTGTTACCTTTTGTGGAGATGGAGGGGATTGAACCCTCGTCCAAACGTGGAACTAATAAGCTTTCTACATGCTTAGTCTTGACTTGGTTTTCGTCGATAGGCAGGATCAAGACCACCAACCTAAAGCTTATTCTCTAAATTTCGCCAAATCCGCGAGACTCGAATCCAGCTATTCCCGAAATTCCTGCACCGCCATATCGATACGCCTCGGAAAAAGGGCAATCGGGCGATGTCTCGTTACTACCTCCTTGGGTAGTAATAAAGCCAACTTACTGTACTTCGGTTAGGCAGCGAGAGCGTAGTTGTTTTCGCCATTTAAATTTGTCAATGACTGAGATTATAGAGCCTTGCCATTATCGCTCTGCATGCTTACTTACCACCTCTACACGCTGTCAAAGCCATGTCATCCCCATGTAGTTTGATAAGTGGTGCAAAATTACACTATAATTCCGAAATAGAAAAATTGAAATGCAGTTTTTTTGTGGAAAGTTCTACAAAAAGCACTAATTTTGCATTATGAACATTCGAAACCTCATTATATTTTCATCAATAGCACTTGGTCTGTTTAGCAGTTGCGACAGAGAATCCGATATTAGCACCTATAAACTGAAGATTAAATCTGAAATTGCCGACTCCGATAGCGTGAAAGTGCTGGTGTATGATTCCGACTACAATCACCTGCGCACACTGAATGCTGGCAAACTCAAAAACGGTACGCTCACACTTTCTGGAGAAATGCAGCAGCAAACCATCGCCTTGCTCGACTATGGCAAGAAGGAACCAATCACTTTCATTCTCGAAAAGTGCGAAACAGAAATCACCATCGGAAAAGACAATGTGATTATATGGGGCGGTAAAGCCAACCACGAATACCTTTCAAAATGCAAAAACATTTACACGCTCGACAAGCAGCTCAAGAAAATCGAGAACGACTATCGCAAAGCGTTAGCCGACTCATCGCTCAACCCTGCAAAGGAGAAGAAACTATTGCAAATTCACAAAACCCTTTCCGACTCGCTACAGCACACCATTATCCATGCCATTAACGGCAACGATGAAGTAGGGCAGCTCGTCAAGGAGAAATTCTTCAATCGCTTAGACACCACAAGTTTGAAACAAATCAAGTAACCTAAGCATCATATATATAAAATAATTAA
Source organism: Bacteroidales bacterium (assembly GCA_004557565.1). GTDB lineage: Bacteria > Bacteroidota > Bacteroidia > Bacteroidales > Muribaculaceae > Sodaliphilus. The sequence continues at coordinate 114,812 of SFGS01000002.1, forward strand.
AGCCACCCTAATGGATGGCTTTAATTTATTGCGAATATATTTTGTAAATATTATTCAGCTGGAGTTGCTTCAACTTCTGCTTCTGGTTCAGCTTCTGCTACAACTTCGAAAGGAATTACAGCAGACACTTCCTTGTGGAGCTTAACGATAGCTTCATACTTGCCGAGTTCCTTAACTTGGTTCTTCACAACGATAATCTTGCGATCGATGTTGTGACCGAGCTTCTCAAGAGCTTCAGCAATTTGAATGTTGGTGATTGAACCATAGATGGTGCCCTTGTTGCTCACCTTAGCGGTAAGAGTAAGAGCTACATCCTTCAGGCTTTCAGCCACAGCTTCTGCATCAGCTTTGATCTTAGCGAGCTTGTGAGCGCGTTGACGTTGGTTTTCAGCCAACACCTTAAGTGCAGATTCAGAAGCGATAACTGCCTTGCCTTGTGGAATAAGGTAGTTACGACCGTAACCACTCTTTACTTCAACTACATCATCCTTGTATCCAAGGTTGTTGATATCTTCTTTTAAAATAATCTTCATAAAAACTTTCCTCCTTTTTTAAATTATTTCATCAAATCGGTAACGTAAGGAAGCAAAGCCAAGTGACGAGCACGCTTAACGGCTTTAGCAACTCTTCTTTGGAACTTCAGAGAAGTACCGGTGATGCGACGAGGAAGAATCTTACCCTGCTCGTTCAAGAATTTCTTCAAGAATTCAGGATCCTTATAGTCGATGTACTTGATACCGCTACGTTTGAAACGGCAATATTTTTTCTTCTTGGTGTCCACTGAAAGTGGAGTGAGATAACGGATTTCTGATTGTTGTGCCATAGTTTAAAACCTCCTAAAATTAAGCATTGTTTGATTCTTCAGCTGGAGTTTCTTCAGCCTTTACTTCTTTAGCACTCTTCTTCAAGCCACGACGCTTTACAGCATATTCGTGAGCAAACTTGTCGAGGTGGAAAGTGAGGAAGCGGAGTACGCGTTCGTCACGACGATAAGCAGTTTCGAGTTTTGCAACTACGGTTGGCTCTGCATCGAATTCCAACAAAGTGTAAAATCCGGTAGTTTTCTTTTGGATTGGATAAGCGAGCTTGCGCAAACCCCAATTTTCTTCGTTAGCAATTTCTGCACCATGTTTGGTGAGAACTGCTTTGAATTTCTCTACCGCTTCCTTCATCTGAGGCTCAGACAAAACGGGAGTTAAAATGAAAACGGTTTCGTAATGATTCATATTACTTTAAATGATTAAAAATTAATAATTTGCCTCTTGTTGTCCAAAAAGCGGTGCAAAGTTAGTGATTTTTTGCCAAACCACAAACAAAAAACACCTGAAAATTTGGAGATTATCTTCAATTTCAGGTGTTTTTTCAGGTCAATATCAGAATTTCGCTTATTTTCCAAGCAGAATTTCATTGATTTTCTTGGCAATCACTTCCTTGGGGTAGAGCCCGGTTAAAGTTTTGGGCGTTCCTTTTTTGGGGAAAAACACCAAGAATGGCACGCTGCGCACTTGCAGGGCTTGAGCAAGTGGCTTGTTTTTATCCACATCCACGCTGTAAAAGTCCACCTTGCCCTTGAATTGCTTTGCCAATTCGTCAAGAATAGGGGCGAGCTTCCGACATGGGCCGCACCAAGTGGCGTTGAAATCAACCACGGCAGGTCGATTGCCTTTAAAATGAAATGATGTGTCCTGCTCCAAGATGAAGCCAATCTTCTCGGCAAACTGCTCCATGTCTATTTCTTGAACCTTTCCCTTAATCTGGGCACTGGCGCAAAGCATGGCAACGCTTGCAAATAATGTTAAAACGATTCTTTTCATAACCTATAATTGTTATTGTTTATTGATGCTCTGGACGCAAGAGGTCGTTCACCGTCTTTACTGGGTTGAAGGTTTCGATTGGCACTTCCACAAACACGGTAATCCAGTCGCTCATCGAGCCGTTCCACAATCCTGGCAATTCAAGTGCCTTGATGTCAACGCCATTTTTCGACTTCATGCTAATCAAACCAGTGTCAAGGTCAACAAATTCCTTCAAATTGAATTTCTCGCCCTTATAGTCTTTCAAATAGCACACCAAATCCACAGGATTGAAGTGTGTGCCGCTGTTCATTAATGCCACTGCATCGGGATTTGACGAGTCGATTTGTGCCGATTCGAGGATTTGTGGCGAATAAGTACCGTCAGGGTTATAAGCCAAATATGGGCCACCGCCTGGCTCGCCTTCATTTTTCACCACGCCGCACACACGAATTGGGCGGTTGAGTTTCGCCTTGATGTATGCGCATAGTTGCTCTTTATCCATTTCTGCGGTCTTGTCGGAATGAATCGAGAGTTCATTTTCCAAGTATGCGAGCATCGGCTTTAGTTCTTTCTCTGTGCATTCGCCAGCCTCAATCTTTTGGAGCATAGCGGCAACCTTGGCTTGAATTTCCACCAGATAGCCGGCAATCACACGTTTATATTTTGTGGTTGTAGCACGGAACTTCGATGGCACCACATTGTCGATATTCTTGATGAACACAACAGCGGCTTCACGTTCATTCAAGTTCTCAATAAGCGCACCATGGCCAGCAGGGCGGAACAGCAGTTCGCCATTTGGCTCGCGATATGGCGTGTTATCCATATTCACAGCTATAGTGTCGGTCGATGATTTTTGCTCCGACATGGTCACATTATATTTCACGCCCCACACTTGCTCATAAATTGGCAATTTAGCCGTCAACAGTTTTTCAAATTCCGCTTTATGCTCTGGCGAAACAGTGAAGTGCAAATTCACCTTGCGGTTTTTGTCAGCGGCATATTGTGCGCCTTCCTCCAAATGTTCTTCAAGTGGGGTGTGGGCATTGCCACCTGTGGTTTTGTGGAATTTGAGCAAAGCCTTTGGCAAGAAGCCGTAGTTCAAACCTACAGGTTCAAGCATCGCTTTCACCACGTCCACATACCTTCCTGCCGACATCAGTTCTTGCACATTTGAGCGATAGAGTTTTCTGCAAGCGTTGTTCAAGTCGGCATAGAATGCAAATTTTGTGATGTTTTCAAAATACTCCTTTTCAAAATCAGTGGTAGGCGCATCTTTTCCCGACGAAGCGAAAGCAAACATATTCTTAAACATGCGACTTGCCGCACCAGAGGCTGGCACAAATTTCTCAATAGCCTTGCCTGTCTGTTGGAAATCCGACCATGCTTTCACACAAGCGGCTGTTTCTTCGGGCGAGAATGCCTTGATTCCATTGCCGATGGTAGCAACAGCGTTGATTTTCAAAAATGGGAAACCCACTTCAAAGCGCTTCAGTTGAGCGTCAATCATTTCGGCTGTGATACCTTTCTTCTCAATGAATGTCAAATCAGAGGTAGATAACATAGCAATAATTCAATAATTTATAAAGTTTTTCGTTTAATTTAATATTCCGTAATGGCAACTTAATTAGTTTGTCATTTGTAAAGTTAAGCATTTTATTTTAATTTTGGGGCGAAATTTAGACAATAATACGTGCAAAATGAACACAGACCTCAAATATTTCAACGAAGAAGAGAAGAAAAACGTCGCAGCCTATGTGGAGGCTTTGCGCTCAATGCATGGTAGCGAGCTTGCTGAGTCTGATTTTCAGAATGTGTACCGGGTGATTGTCGAGGGCATTGACGCTGGCCACATCAAGCGCGATAAATACGGCATTAATCCTGTGGAGCGCAGCCTATGCACGGCTTGCCTTGTGAACGAACTCATCGCTCCCGACCGCAACATCACCATCGCCACGTTGCTCTACAATCTCTCTCGGGAGGGCTTCGTGACGGAAGAACAGATCAAAGATATGTTCGGCTCGGATGTGTCAAAGCTCGTTCATGGATTGATTAATGTGTCATCACTATATAAAAAACAGGCAGCTGTGGAGAACGACAATTTCCACAAGTTGCTCATGACTTTTGCCGAAGATATTCGTGTGATTATCATCATGATTGTCGATCGCTTGGGGTTGATGCGCAGAATCAATCACCACCCCGACGAGAAGTTTGTACGCGACATATCTTCCGAGGCACGTTACTTGTATGCACCACTGGCTCACCGCTTGGGTCTTTACACCATCAAGTCGGAGCTGGAAGACCTTTCATTGAAATATCTCAACAGAAAGATATACACCCAAATCGCTCAAAAGTTGAACGAGACGAAGCGTCAGCGCGATGCCTACGTCACCAACTTTATCGAGCCTATCCGCCAAGGACTCGAAAAATCGGGGTTGAAATACGAAATCAAGGGCCGCACCAAGTCAATCAACAGCATTTGGAACAAGATGCGCAAGAAGGACGTGGACCTAAAGGACATGTACGACCTGTTTGCCATTCGCATCATTCTCGACTCGCCAAAGGAGCAGGAGAAGCGTGATTGCTGGACGGCGTATTCTATCGTCACCGACATCTACACCGCCAACGTATCGCGCCTGAAGGACTGGATTTCGATGCCTAAGTCTAACGGCTACGAGTCGCTCCACATCACCGTGCGAGGACAGGAAGATAAGTGGGTGGAGGTGCAGGTGCGCACGAAGCGAATGGACGAGATTGCTGAGCGTGGACTTGCCGCACACTGGAAGTACAAGGGCATCAAGAGTGAGGGCGATGTGGACATGTGGATGAACAATGTGCGCGAGGTGCTTGAGGCTGGCAGCGATGGTCAAATGGGGCTGATTCGTGAAATGAACATGAACCTTTATGATAAAGAGGTGTTTGTGTTCACTCCGAAAGGCGACCTCTTTAAGTTGCCACTGGGCTCTACCGTGCTCGACTTCGCTTTCCACATTCACTCGAAAGTGGGTTGCACTTGCATCGGCGCAAAGGTCGATGGCAAAAACCAGAAGTTCAACTACAAGCTGAAGAGTGGCGACACCATCGAGATTCTCACTTCCACCAACCAATCGCCACGACAAGACTGGCTCAACTTCGTGGTCACCTCTAAGGCACGCAACAAAATCAAACAAGCCGTCAACGAGGAAAAAATGAAGAAGGCGGATATGGTGCGCGAAATGCTCGAACGCCGTTTCAAGAACCGTAAAATCGATGTTGACGAAGCCTCGTTCTCTAAATATGTGAAAAAGAGGGGCTACAAGTCAATAATTGACTTTTATGTAGAAATTGAGTTGGGCAATATCGATGCCAACGAGGTGATAGACGGTTACGCAGAGTTCATCAAGCCTGTTGAGCAAGTGCTCACCCACGAGACTGCTGATAAGTTTGTGCTCCAAAGCAAGGTGCAAGACACCGACGACACCGACTCAGAGATCCTGATTATCGGCAACGATGTGAAAGGCATCAACTACAAGTTCTCGAAGTGCTGCAATCCAATCTATGGCGACAAGATTATGGGTTTCATATCCAGTTCCGGAGCCATTAAAATCCACCGCATGGACTGTGGCAACGTGAAGAACTTGATGGAGAAATATCCTTACCGCGTCATCAAGTCGCAATGGTCGGGCAAACTTGGCAACCAATTCGCCGCCACGCTGAAAGTCGTAGGGCAGGACGACATTGGTATCGTTACTAACATCACTTCGCTCATCAACAAGGAGGGCGACACCGTGCTGCGCAACATTTCCATCAACTCTAACGACGGGCTTTTTGAAGGGCACCTCGTGATCGGCATCAATAGCCTCGATCACCTCTCCACCTTAATCCAAAAAATCCAAAATCTCCGAGGCGTAAAAGAGGTCACCCGCCTCTCCCATTAAAGCACCGACACAAAATGCTCCATCTTGGTTAATAACCATTTACAGCGGACGCAAAATTATTGCGTCCGCTTCCTTTTTAACACAAAACCTAAACCAAATTTAACCACAAAAGCCACAGAATTTTTAACCCAAATCAAGTTCACCAATTAATAATAGGAGTTAAGTATTTGCGCAATTTCAAATACCAATTTTTAGGTATTGCCAAAACACATAAACCCTCGTAATTTTGCAACCGAAAACAATGATAATCACAAGATTGAAACTTCAATTGAAATATAATAACAAAAAAAAAGAATAACATGAAGAAAATTTTTACTCTTGCTTTAGCCACTCTGATGGCAGGTAATATGATGGCACAAATGCATGGCGTGTTAAACTTCGCAGGCGCATCTACCGCCAATGTTCTGAACCAGAATGTAGAAAACCCAAGCGACACCGTGAAGTTTGAAATGGTGAACGCCGCTTCTGGTAATATCACTCTTCCAAATATCACCAATGACAATTTCGTGATTTCCTCATTCACTATCGCAAATGTTGCATTCACGATGGGTGCCAACCATGTGGTAACTATGCCCGACCAGACATTCGCAACCAAAGTTACTGTTGGCGGCGAAGAAAAGAATATTACAGGTTCTTCGCTCAAAGGTACTTACGACATGGCAGACAACTCCTTGACACTGAATCTCACATTCAAATATGGAGCAATGCCATTCGACATGACCTACAGCATCAAGGCATACTATATTAAGCCAGTGGCAAGTGCCATCACCGTCAATGTTGGCGGTGCATTCAATTACAACAATGAAAACGTTACCTACAGCGTGCGCAAGTATATCGACAACAACGTGCAAAAAGTGGATGTGGAAATTTCCACCTACACTCTCGACAACACCGTGATGGGCAACCTCACACTCGGAACCTATACAGTGAAAGGTTTGACCTACGACGAGGAGAAGGGTGGATTCTACCGAGACTACAAGAATGACGGACTTAAATTCCACTTCACAGCCGAAACAGGCGGAAAAAAGACTATGGACGGCGACTATTCGTTCAACCCAGAGAAGAACAATAATATTCTTGTGAAATACAACGGCAACAAGGTGGAAGACATCGTCAACACTTTCCAAATGGGAGCCATGCCATTTGCTATTGTTACCAAATTCGACACAAATTCCTCTGGTATCACATCTGTCACAAACGATGAGAAAAGCAACAAGATAAACGACGGCAAAATCTACAACATCTATGGACAGGTAGTAGGTGAGGACTATAAGGGAATTGTAATTATTAACGGAAAGAAGTATCTTAAGAGATAAGGTATTATTGATGAAAAATATTTTTAAACTATTCGTTGCTGCGGTGAGTGTTTCGGCACTCACCGCTTGCAACAATCTTTTTGACGATATTTACGACAAGCCTCAAGAAATTGTTCCAGCAAAAGGACAGGTCATAATCGACGCAACAAGTTGGACAGATTGGTATTATGTGGACCTCAATCGCTTACATCAGCTCTCCCTTGAAGGCAACGAGGAAGAACTATTTAAAGCACAAACAGAGTTTGAAGCCTATTCTATTCCGATGGAGGCAACAGGCGATAGGGTTGACACACCGACTCCTGGAGAAGAAAACTCCACCATAACACAAGGCAAAAAACCAGGGCAATACATGTATTGGTTCGATGTGTTTGGCGCGGGTATAAAGAATAACACATTTTCCCACTTCACACCCACAGCCGAACAGGCAGCACCTGATGATTGGAGCTTTGCTGTACATCGCAACAACGTTAGGACCAACGGTGGTGCTGTATTTGAAACCACATACACCTCAATGACACAATTGCCAGAGAGTAGCGAAGCATTCAAAAACATGAAGTTCGTCGAGGACGAATGGACTGAGAACGAAGTGTGGGACAGCCAAGAGCAGATGCTTCTTGGTTACGTTCCCTCGCAAGGCATTGCCATAAACCGTGTGCTTTCATCGTGGTTAAGCATGGAAATTCCGCCTATGCCTCCGACCTTCAGCTTGAACAACCATGTGTTTATATTGCGACTAAAGGACGGCACATATGCAGCTTTGCAACTTGAAAATTATCTCGCACCTAACGGCACAAAATGTTATCTTACAATCAATTATAAGTACCCCTATTAAGTTTAGGTGACGCTTCAGAAAAGAATTATGCAGAAACAAATATTTTTCTCAATACTGATTGCAGGAGTCGCATGCCTATCGTCATCAGCACAGGATGCATACACTGACACAATCTACCGAAAGTTCGACCTCGACGAGGTGGTGGTGACAGGCACACGCACTCCTAAGTTTTTAAAAGACACCCCCATACAGACTCGTGTAATCAACGCAAAAGAGATTGCCCGACTCGATGCAACGAATGTGCAGGATCTCCTGCAGCAAGAATTGCCTGGGGTAGAATTCACTTATGCTATGAACCAACAGACTCACCTTAATTTCTCTGGTTTTGGAGGACAAGGAGTGCTCTTTCTCGTCGATGGCGAACGACTTGCTGGTGAGACTATGGACGATGTGGATTTCACCCGATTGAGCATGGACAACGTGGAACGAATTGAAATAGTGAAGGGCGCGGCATCGGCTCTCTATGGAAGCAATGCCACAGGTGGCGTGATAAATATCATCACGAAGAAAAGCCAAAAACCTGTAACACTCAACGTGAACGCACGATATGCCAAGCACGATGAGCAGCGCTACGGTGGAACCTTCGGGCTGAATGGTAAGCACTGGAACAATATGTTCACAGTGAATTTCAACCGAATGGACAACTACGATGTGCACAGTGCGTCCAACCCGGTTACGCGCATTATCTCAACTGTGTATGGTGATAAGACCATCAATTTCAAGGATCAACTGGTGTGGAGCCCCAACAAGAACTTTCATCTTTCGGGACGCGCAGGATATTTCTTTCGCGAAACTGTGAGGTCAGCCGACCAGCCTGAGCGATACCGTGACTTCTCTGGCGGTCTTGGTATGCAATGGAACATTTCCGAACACGACGATTTTCAGGCGAGCTATGCGTTTGACCAATACGATAAATCGGACTATCAACGCATCACCAAGCTCGACATTCGCGACTACAGCAATGTGCAAAACTCTCTACGACTGCTCTACAACCACAGGTTCGATAGGGGAGATGTGCTCACCATCGGTTCCGACTTTATGCACGACTATCTCTACAACACTAACTTGGAGAACGAAACGCGTAACCAAAACTCTTGGGACTTGTTTGGACAATACGACTGGCGTATTTCCGACCAATGGGAGGCTGTGGGTGCCGTGCGTTATGACTATTTCTCAGATGGTAAGGAGTCGCACGTTACGCCAAAACTCAATGTCTGCTACAAACCTATCTACAATCTCTCAATACGTGCGGGATATGGTATGGGATTCAGAGCACCAACTCTGAAAGAGAAGTACTACAACTTTGATATGGCGGGCATCTGGATTGTGGAGGGCAATGCTAATCTAAAATCGGAAGTGAGCCACAATTTCAATCTCTCTGCTGAATACACCAAAGGGCACTACAATCTCACAGGTTCAGTATATTATAATAAGGTTAAGAATAAACTCGCAACTTCGGCTCCATACTTCAAGACGCCCATCGACAAACTGCCATATTTGCCCTACGCCAACCTCGACGATTATAGCGTTTGTGGTGGTGAAATTGGAGCGCAGGCAAAGTGGAACAATGGTTTCGGAGCGCGACTGACTTATGCCTACACCAAGGAACAGCTTGCAAAGGACAAGGATGGGCACACCATCAACAACCAGTATATACCAGCACGTGAACATTCACTTAACGCTCGCGTAGATTTCGACAAGCAGCTCAGTAAAAAATATGGGTTGAACATTGCGCTTCAAGGTCGTGTACTTTCTGGAGTGGAAAATGTGGAATACAAGGACTACTACGACGTGAGCAAGGGAACTATCACCGTGGAATATCCTGCCTACACTATTTGGAAACTCTCGGTCGTACAGCGTGTGGGTAATGCGGTTAAAGTAACTGCGGCTCTCGATAATGTATTCGGATATAAACCAAAATATTATTATCTTAATAGTCCAATAACCGACGGTGTCAATTTTCAGATTGGCATGTCGATTGATATAGATAAACTATTTTAAACACTTTAATGTTATATACGATTTTGAAATCAAATTGGTGGAAAGCAATAGCGTCGTTTCTTTTGGTACTCTTTACAATGCCTTTAGGACATGCATTGATGATGATAATGGAAAAGACAATGACACCGGAGGCATTGCACTATTCGGCATTCTTTATGGGGTTAGTTGGTCTGTTAATTGTAATTGCTGGCGTGTTTGTTAAAGGTGACACTAAACAGACGCTATTTGGATTAATCGGAGGTCTGCTGTTCTGGACTGGATGGGTGGAGTTTCTATTTCAATACTACGCTACTCGATGGGGCACACAACCCGAAATTGAGAATGGCGAGATTGTGACAAAACCCGAATATCTCATCTTGCCTGCGACCTTTGGCATGTGGATGATGGTGATAACTCTTTACATTTTCTCTACTAAAAACGGTTGCAACTTCATTAACTGGTGGCAACGAACACTTTTTCGCTCACGCAAAAACGAAATAGCAGCACGTCCTATGACACACCACACGAGCATCGTCACATTCATGGAGATAAACATGATTTTGTGGTCAAGTTACTTGCTCCTGATGTTCTGCTACGACAAAAACTTCCTCGGCGATCACCATCCTGTTACAAGTATCGTGGCTGCGGCTTGTCTGCTCGGTAGCATTTTCATTTTCAAGAAGCAACTGAAACTATCAGCATGGGGATCCAACATACGCATGGCTATAGCTACGGTTGTAGTTTTCTGGGTGCCGGTAGAAGTGCTCGGTCGTCTTGACTTCTTCCATGAGTTTTGGGTCGAACCTCAAGAATATGCCACACAGATGATTTGCATTCTCGCATCATTCATTGTGCTGCTGGGATATATTGTAGTTTCTGCAAGAAAGAAAAAAGCAAAAAAAGAATAATTGATGAAGAAAGGCACTTGGAGAAAGCACCATAAATGACTGGGGCTCGGCATGACGTTTTTCTTGCTGATGTTTTGCGTGTCGGGCATTCTGCTTAATCACCGTCAGCTTATCAAGGAGATGAATGTGAGCAGGAAGTTTCTGCCCTCCCGCTATGAGTTCAAAAATTGGAATGGCGGACTGCTGAGAGGCACTCTCGACATTGGTAACACATCTACATTTGTTTCTCACCAAATTACTGACTCGAGCCACACCGTTCTGCTATATGGCAACGGTGGCATCTGGCTCACAGACTCTAAGACCTCATTCTTCAAAGATTTCAACAAAGGACTGCCCACAGGTGCAGACTTACGCCAAATCAGGAATGTAGTGAATATTGAAAGTGACGGGTATGGTAGCAACTTATTTGCCGTATCTCCGTTCGCCCTTTATCGCTACAGTAATTATGGGGCATGGAAAGAGATAAAGGTGCCATTAGACGAAAACGAGAAGTTCACCGACATTACTTGTCATGGCGACACGCTTGTGGTGCTGAGTCGTTCGTTCATATATATATCTCTTCCTCCATACGATTCATTCTCGCGAATTGAAATTCACGCGCCAAGTGATTACGACGGTAAGGTGTCGGCGTTTCGCACGGTATGGTTGCTGCACAGCGGCGAATTGTTCGGTACGGTTGGAAAACTCGTTGTCGATGCCATAGCCGTTGTTCTTGTATTGTTGTGCATCACAGGAATTGTTTTTTGGATAAGACCAAAACATAAATTTTGGCTAAAAAATTCGCTCAGACTACACAACAGCATGGGGCGATACACCATTGTCCTTACACTACTGGTAGCCATTACTGGTTGGTGCCTACGTCCGCCTGTGATGATTCCATTAGCGTTAAACAAAATTCCTGCAATTCCAGGCACTTCCCTCAAAAGCCCAAATCCATGGAACGACAAACTGCGCATGATTGCGTACGATGACACGTGCCACGACTGGCTTCTATCGACCTCAGAGGGTTTCTATTCCCTGAATTTACAGCAGGGGACAGCAAAGAAGATTGACTCAGCCCCACCTGTAAGCGTGATGGGGTTGAATGTATTGCAAAAAGATGATGCTGGCAAATGGCTTTGTGGCTCTTTCAGCGGATTGTTTATCTGGGATAGACAGCACCACACTTCCACCGACTATTTCACTGGAAAGCCAGCACCAAAGCGCCAAGGACCGCCCTTCGGCAAGAAAGCAATTGCTGGCATGAGTCAAGACTTCTCATCGCCTGTGATAGTGGAATATGACGAAGGTTCATCATTTGCCGCTCAACCAGCAGAAATGAACCAACTCCCTATGTCGCTTTGGAATGTGGCACTTGAAGTGCACAGTGGAAGAATATTCATCGGCTCCATAGCCACATATACATTCATCTTCGTGATGGGCTTCCTCGCCATCTGGTGCCTATGGTCAGGCTATCGCATCAGGATTAAGCGTCCTTGAAGCAACCACAAGTTATTATCCAAAAGCCATGTTTTGCTTTAGAAGCAAGCTCCTATATAAAACCATTATCTACCTTTTTAGTGTTTACACATCACTTTTCAAGAATTATTTTTGCAAAGAGTTCATTGAAATAATATTAGAGGCTTTTAGCATGTTTAGTGTTTCAGGTGTTTCAGGTGTTTCAGGTGTTTCAGGTGTTTCAGGTGTTTCAGGTGTTTCAGGTGTTTCAGGTGTTCCCTTTTTGTGATAATTTGTGCTAATTCGTGGTATTTGAAGAGTTTTAATCTGTGGTTTCCGATAATATCATCTGCATCAATTCCTCGTTCGCTTTGTTGTTCACCGATGCGCTCCTCACTTCCGACAGATAGTCGAGTGTTGCGGAACATTCGCCAGTAATATCCACCCCAATCACTTCCTCGTGAGCATAGATAATGCGAAGCACGGCTTGAAGTTGAAGCAGTGTCATATCACCATTGGTCCAGTCTGTAACGGCATCTTGCTTCCTAAGCACATCCTTGTCTATTGAAATGTAAACAGGTTCGTGAATCAGTTTACCCGCCTTTGATGGCCATGCTTGATGGTGGTCAATTTCGGCTTGACTGTAAAACATCACCTTCTCTCTCAAGTGTGTAGGCACTTCATGTATCAACTTGTCAGACGCTCCAACAATGATGATATTTTTCACATAAGGATTATTCTCAAGCACATCAGTCACCCAGCCTCCACAAGAAACCATACCCTCCCATTGCGGACGCTGCATATCGGGGTGGTGGTCAAGAACGATCAAAGAAAACGGTTCTTGCAGCCTCGACACCCAATATTCCGTGAGATAATGATAATCGCCCGAATCAATGAAATGAAGAGCCTTGGCAGGGTAGGGCGCAAGTGTTTTTCGCAACGCATTCCTTCCATCAGCATCACAATAGCAGTCCACACCATTCAGCCCCCGGCAATCAACATGCACAATCTCCCTCCCCGATGCAAACGACTCAAAATCATAAACACCCGAAAAATCGACCACAATAATATCCATCCCATTTTTCATACAGCAAATTTATAAAAATCAAATCAAATGTCAATAAAAAACCCACATTTCCTCCCATTAAATCCCCCCTTTAGAAACCCAATCATTCTCTATAAACCCAATCATTTCATTTCCAAGTGAAAATCACCCCAACAAAAACAGTTTAGGCTGTAACCCTTGATTTTACAAGGAATTACAGCCTAACTGACTTATTTATCTAATAATGGTTGAATAACCTTATTATTCCTCCACTGCAGCCTGCGCCGCTGCTACGCGGGCGATAGGGACGCGGTATGGAGAGCATGATACGTAGTCGAGGTTGAGTTTTGCGCAGAACTTCACGGATGAAGGTTCGCCACCGTGCTCACCGCAAATACCTACGTTCAAATCGGCCTTAGTTGAGCGACCACGTTCGGTACCCATCTTCACGAGTTGGCCAACACCTGATTGGTCAAGGATTTCGAATGGGTCGTTCTTGAGGATGCCAAGTTGCTTGTATTGGCCGAGGAACTTAGGAGCATCGTCGCGAGAGTAACCGAATGTCATCTGGGTAAGGTCGTTGGTACCGAATGAGAAGAAGTCGGCGATTTCAGCAATTTCGTTAGCCACGAGAGCTGCACGAGGCACTTCAATCATTGTACCTACCTTATAGGCAACAGTCGCACCACGTTCTTCAAACACTTGCTTAGCAGTGTTGTTGATGATGTCGGCTTGACGCTTGATTTCTTCCTTAACGCCCACCAGTGGCACCATAATCTTTGGATGCACGTCGATGCCGCGAGCCTTCACGTTGAGAGCAGCCTCAATGATAGCGCGAGCTTGCATTTCGGTGATTTCTGGATATGTGTTGCCCAAGCGGCAGCCACGGTGACCGAGCATTGGGTTGAATTCTTCGAGTGAAGAGCAGATTTGCTTAATCTGGTCGAGAGCCATGCCAGTTTCGTTAGCGAGTTCACGCATAGTTTCGAGCTGATGAGGAACGAATTCGTGCAATGGAGGATCGAGCAGACGGATAGTCACATCGTAGCCGTCCATAGCCTCAAACATACCCTCGAAGTCGCCACGTTGGAGTGGGAGGAGCTTAGCAAGAGCCATTCTGCGGCGTTCCACAGTATCAGCGATAATCATTTCGCGCATAGCCTTGATGCGATCACCTTCAAAGAACATGTGTTCGGTACGGCAAAGACCAATACCCACTGCACCAAACTTGCGAGCCACCTTAGCATCGCGAGGGCTATCGGCGTTGGTGTAAACCTTCATCTTGGTGTATTTTTCTGCGAGGTTCATGATTGCAGAGAAGTCGCCACTGATGTCGGCATCAACAGTTGATACAAGGCCATCATAAACTTCACCGGTAGAGCCATTGATTGAAATCCAATCACCTTCTTGATAGGTCTTACCACCCATCACCACGGTTTTAGCCTTGTAGTCAACCTTGATTTCGCCAGCACCTGACACGCAGCACTTACCCATACCACGAGCCACAACGGCAGCGTGAGAGGTCATACCACCACGAGCGGTGAGAATACCTTGAGCCACGGTCATACCACGAAGGTCTTCAGGTGAGGTTTCGATACGAACCATAATCACCTTTTCGTTACGTTGTGCCCATTCTTCTGCATCATCAGCGAAGAACACAATCTTACCAGTGGCAGCACCTGGAGATGCTGGCAGGCCCTTAGCCATCACCTGTGCATTTGCCATAGCGCTCTTGTCGAACACTGGGTGGAGAAGTTCGTCGAGTTTACCTGGCTCCATACGCTTGAGCACGGTCTTTTCGTCGATTTCGCCTTCACGAAGAAGATCCATTGCAATCTTCACCATAGCAGCACCAGTGCGCTTACCGTTACGGGTCTGGAGAAGCCAGAGTTTACCATCTTGAATGGTGAACTCCATATCTTGCATATCCTTGTAGTGGTCTTCAAGACGAGCTTGAATTTCAACGAGCTGAGCAGCACACTCAGGCATTGTTTCTTCGAGTGAAGGATATTTTTCCTTACGTTCTTCTTCGCTAATGCCTTGGAGCTTAGCCCAACGACGGCTGCCTTCGGTCATGATTTGTTGTGGGGTGCGCACACCAGCCACCACGTCTTCACCTTGAGCGTTGATGAGGTATTCACCGTTGAAGAGGTTTTCGCCGGTACCAGCGTCGCGAGAGAAGCAAACACCAGTTGCTGAAGAATTGCCCATATTACCATATACCATAGCTTGCACGTTCACTGCGGTGCCATAGCTTTCTGGAATTTGGTTCATCTGGCGATAGAGAATAGCGCGTTCATTGTTCCAGCTGTCGAACACAGCGTAGATTGCGCCCCAAAGTTGATCCCAAGCGTCGGTAGGGAAGTCCTTACCGGTATTTTCCTTAACAGCCTTCTTAAAGAGCTTAACAAGTTGCTTCAAGTCGTCAACATCGAGTTCGGTATCAAACTTCACACCCTTAGCAGTCTTCACTGCTTCGATGATTTCTTCGAATGGGTCGATATCATTCTTGTTTTGTGGTTTCATGCCGAGCACCACGTCGCCGTACATCTGCACGAAACGGCGGTAGCTATCCCAAGCAAAACGCTCGTTACCCGATTTCTTTGCAAGAGTTTCAGCCACTTCGTCGTTGATACCCAAATTCAACACAGTATCCATCATACCTGGCATTGAAACTGGAGCACCTGAGCGCACTGACACGAGCTGTGGATTTTGTGGGTCGTTGAATTTGTAACCTGTAAGGCTCTCGATATGATGCACAGATTTGATTACATCTTCTTTAATCAGATTCACAACTGCCTCACGGCCTTGTTCGTTATAGATTTTACAAACATCACAAGTGATTGTAAAACCTGGAGGAACAGGAACACCGATAAGGTTCATTTCAGCCAAATTGGCACCTTTGCCGCCAAGAAGTTCCTTCATGTCGGCGCGTCCTTCGGCATTACCGTTGCCGAATGTGTAAATTGTCTTCATTAACCTTGTGGATTATTAATTAACTACTTATAATACAATCAAATATAATCAAATACCGCTACTAATAAATCATTCACAGTATTGCTATCTAATTATCTTTTACTTTTAGAGATGCAAATATACTGAAAAATTACGACATATCCATAAAAGTTGCACACATAATTGCATTGTGCGCAAAAAATCATATCACTTTACACACTAAATGGATATTTTTAGCACTATTCAGTTTTCACAAATAAATGTTATTCGTAACTTTGCAGAAAATTTAACAAATACAACAGACTGTTTTGAGTAGAAAAAGAAAAAATCTGCCCGTAGTAGAAGGGCTTGAGATAACTAAAGTGGCAGCCGAGGGTAAAAGCATCGCTCGCTGGAACGACTTGGTGGTGTTTATACCATTTGGTGCTCCTGGCGATGTTGCCGATGTGAAAATCAACCGCAAGAAACACAGCTTTTGCGAGGGTCACATTGTGAATTTGGTAAAGCCAAGTGAAATTCGCACCGAGCCAATGTGTGAGCATTTCGGCGTGTGTGGCGGTTGCAAATTCCAGCACATTCCTTACAACTACCAGTTGCAATTCAAGCAACAGCAAGTGACCGACGCGCTTGAGCGTATCGGCAAAATTGAATTGCCAAAAATCAACGAAATTCTTGGTTCTGCAGAAACCACACACTATCGTAATAAATTGGAATTCACCTTCTCTAATAAAAGTTGGCTCACCTTTGAGCAACTGAACAGCGGGGAAGAGTTCTCCGACCGTGATGCCGTGGGTTTCCACATTCCTGGGGCATTCGACAAGGTGCTCAACATCAATAAATGTTGGCTCCAAGACGACATTTCAAACGAAATGCGCAACTTCATTCGCGACTACGCAAAGAGCAAAGGTTACACATTCTATGATATACGCAACAATGTGGGCTTGATGCGAATGATGATGGTGAGAATCACAAGCGGTGGCGAAATCATGCTCGTGGTGGTGTTTGGCGAAAACGACGACGCTGCTGTAAAAGACGTGATGAATGCTGTGGCAGAAAAGTTCCCACAAATCACCAGCTTGATGCATGTGGTGAACACCAAGCTGAACGATTCACTTGGCGACCAAGTTTTCGTACTCGATAAAGGCAAGGAATACATTGAGGAAGAAATGGAAGGACTTAAATTCCGCATCGGTCCTAAATCATTCTACCAAACCAACTCTCGCCAAGCCTACGAACTCTACAAAGTGACAAGAGGCATGGCAAAACTCACTGGCGAGGAACTCGTTTACGACCTTTACACAGGCACCGGCACCATCGCCAACTTTGTGGCACGCCAAGCAAAGAAAGTGATTGGCATAGAATATGTGCCAGAGGCGATTGAAGATGCAAAACTCAACTCAAAAGTGAACGGCATTGAGAACACACTGTTCTATGCCGGAGATATGAAAGACATTCTCACCGATGACTTTGTGAGCAAGCATGGCACACCCGACGTGATGATCATCGACCCACCGCGCGCTGGTATGCACGAAGATGTAGTGGGCGTGATCATGAATGCAGAGCCCAAGCGAATCGTGTATGTAAGTTGCAATCCTGCCACCCAGGCGCGAGATTTGGCAATGCTCGACGCTAAATATAAGGTGGTGGAAGTGCAGCCAGTTGACATGTTCCCACACACGCAGCATGTGGAAAACGTGGTAGGTTTAGAACGCAGATTTTAAGAGAATTTGATTGGAAGTTCAACTTCTTCCATAGAAAACTATACAATTAGAGGTGTGGCCACATGGCTGCACCTCAATTTGTGATAAAACATTGCTTTAGTAGTGCGATATTTGTCCATTTTCTTCAATTTTTGCACATTTGACCAAAAAATCAGTATTTTTAGCCATCTGCGAAATGATGAAATTGTCTAATTTTGCAAACTGAAATGATTTGTACATATAATTTATTATCAGACTTCCGAAAAGTGAATACATTACGCTATATCTCCATTTTAATTTTCAGTGTTTTTTCCATTGTTGCATCTGCCCAAACTTCCTACCTATTTAAAGGTGTGGTGAAGGATTCGATTGCCGATGAGCCAATTCCTTATGCCTCTATCTATGTGGTGGGTACTAAGACCGGCGTAGTGGCAAGCGTGAATGGTCAATTCTCATTCCATTCAAAATCAAAACACCCAGAAATCCGACTCCAAGCAGTGGGCTACGCCAACAAAGTGGTGAAACTGAAAGGTGGGAACAATGCGGAAAACGTGGTTTACATGTCGTCATCGACAAAGACTCTTGACGAGGTGATTATTAAAAAGCACCGCGAAAAATACACCAAGAAAGGAAATCCCGCCGTTGAGTTCATCAACAAGGTGAGGGAAAGAATGCACGAAACCGATCCACGCAATCACCAGTATTTCGTGTATGACAAATACGAAAGATTCACCTACGGTTTGAACGACCTTACTGCTTCCGACACAAAAGAACTATCAAAGAAATACAACAAGATTAAGGAATTTATTGATTCTTCAGATGTGACCAATAAGAAGATTCTCACCATTTCCTTAAATGAAAAGTTCAGTACAGAATATTACAGGAAAAGTCCAAGCACACACAAAGAATACGTTGAGGCACAGCAACATGTGGGACTTGACGAATCGTTTGACCCAGAGAATATCAAAAAGTTTATGGACGACGCTTTCCGTGAAATTGATGTTTTCCAAAACGATATCAAATTCATGCAAAACCGCTTCGTAAGCCCACTATCGAACATCGGCACCACATTCTATAAATTCTATCTCAACGACACCACCATGGTTGACGGAGAGAAGTGCGTGGAAATCGACTTTGTGCCACATAACAGTGCTTCGTTCGGTTTCATTGGTCGAATGTATTTCCCTGTCAACGACAGCACATTGTTCTTGAAAAAATTGACAATGAACATTCCTCGTTCCATCAATGTGAACTATCTGAAGCGTCTTTTCATCAACCAAGAGTTTAAAAAGGCGGAGGACGGATCACGCTTGAAGGTGATTGACGACCTTGTGATGGAATTTCAGGTGATTGGTCCTGAATTGTATGCCCGCCGCAGCACTTACTACAGCGGTCACAATTTCACAGAACCAAAGGATTTGACCATTTTCAATCACGATGCCGAACAAATCATTGCACCAGGAGCAAATAAATATGCCGATGAATATTTCAAAGCAAATCGTCCTGTGGCATTGGCGCAAGATGGCAATATGATGCGTGCGCTTTTAAAGAAGTTGAGAAGTTCAAAACTCTTTTACTGGACTGAAAAATTTGTTTCCACAATGGCAAAGGGGTATGTGGCAACTGGCAACCCCAGTAAATTCGACATTGGTCCTCTCAACACACTCATCAGTTCCGATGAACTGGAGGGCGCACGATTCAGAATTGGTGGTATGACCACTGCTAATCTTCACCCACGACTGTTCAGCCGTTTCTTCTTAGCATACGGCACTAAGGACAAAAAACTCAAATATCAAGGCGAACTTGAATACTCGTTCCGCAACAAGAAATATCATAGTTACGAGTTCCCAATCCATTCAGTGAAGCTCTACCACAGCTATGATGTGGACCAATTAGGTCAGCACTATCTCTACACCAGCAAGGATAACATTTTCTTGATGCTAAAACGCAAGAAAGATGACAAGATTCAATATCTGCGTCAGTCAAAATTCGACTATAAACTTGAGTTGGAAAATGGTTTTAGCGTGGGCGCAGGATTTGAGCACAACATACACGAAGCCTCAGATTTCCTCCCATTCGTTGACGCTTTGGGCAATCGACGCGTAAACTACAAAGAAGCTGGTTTCAATGTCACGCTACGATATGCACCAGGTGAAAAGTTTGTGCAAACCAGGTCGTATCGCTTCCCAATCAATATCGATAATCCAATTATCACATTGAGCCACACCTATCTCCCCAAAGGATTCCTTGGTAGCCAATTCGAGGTGAACAAGACTGAAATTGGTGTACAGAAACGCTTTTGGTTCTCGGCATGGGGTTATACCGATGTGATTGTGAAAGCGGCAAAGATTTGGAGCAAAGTGGCATACCCTGATTTGCTCATCCCAAACGCCAACCTCTCATACACTATCCAGCCTGAAAGTTACACGCTGATGAACGCAATGGAATTTGCCAACGACCAAAACATTTCATGGGACGTGACCTACTGGCTCAATGGCGCATTGCTCAATTATGTGCCTGTGCTTAAAAAACTCAAGCTCCGCGAGGTGGTGTCTTTTAGAGGTCTTTACGGCTCATTGAGCAAGAAAAACGACCCTACTAAAAACGAGGATTTATATCAATTCCCACTTGGCACGAATTGTAGAGGACTTGGCAAAAAGCCTTATATGGAAATTGGCGCAGGTCTTGACAACATCTTCACATTCCTCCGTGTGGACTATGTGTGGAGATTAACATACCGCGACACTCCTGGGGTCAACAAGAGTGGCGTGAGAATCCAACTCCACTTCACATTCTAACGAACAATCACAGATGCATTTATAATAATGGGCGATGTCGCAAACTCGACACCGCCCATTGTTATATTTCATTCTATTAACCTAAAAAACGCTTTGTGATACCACCATAGTAATCAATACGGCGGTCGCGAAGGAATGGCCACCAGCGGCGCACATTCTCGCTTCGCTTCATATCCACTTCCACAATGGTTTCCACTTCCTCATTATTTGAAGCACGGAACAGGAATTCGCCTTGTGGACCTGCCACGAAACTACTTCCCCAGAACATAATGCCATTAGTCTGACCAGATGGGTCAGGCTCAAAACCCACACGGTTCACAGCCACCACAGGCAATCCGTTTGCAACGGCATGACCACGCTGCACGGTGGTCCAAGCCTCTCTTTGGCGTTCCTGCTCGGCTTGAACATCGGTGCTCTCGTAGCCGATGGCAGTAGGATAGATGAGCATGTCTGCGCCCTTCAAAGCCATCAAGCGGGCAGCTTCAGGGTACCACTGGTCCCAACAAACCAACACACCCAATTTGCCCACCGAGGTTTGAATGGGCTCAAAACCAATATCACCTGGGCAAAAGTAGAATTTCTCGTAGTATGCAGGATCGTCGGGAATGTGCATTTTGCGATATTTCCCAGCCATTGAGCCATCTTTGTCAAACACTACAGCGGTGTTATGGTAAAGTCCAGTTGCTCGCTTTTCAAAAAGGGAAGTGACGAGCACCACATTGCACTTTTTTGCCAACTCCGAATAAAACTCTGTGATTTCACCAGGAATTTTCACGGCCAAATCAAAGAGCGACACATCTTCGGTTTGACAGAAATAAAGGGAGTCGTGAAGTTCTTGAAGAACCACCAGTTCAGCACCTTGTGCTGCCAAAGCAGTCACTTTCGATGCCAAACGATTGCGGTTGTCTTCAATATTGGCGTTATTGTGTTGTTGTATAATTCCTACATTCATAAATTCAAAGTATTTTTGGGGAACTGCATCGTCACACAGTGCAGCGACCCATGTTGTTTAATCAAAGCATTGCAATCAATTCCCACCACCTCGTGTTCGGGGAAAGCAACCTCAATAATTCTCAAAGCCAAATCATCTGCCAAAGGCTGATTATAGATTGGCACAAGCACACGCTTGTTTGTAATCAGGAAATTTGCGTAAGTGGCTGGCAACTGATTGCCGTCTTCATCGTAAATCGGTGCAGGGACAGGCAGCTGTATCAAGTGATATTTACGCCCACTTGCATTCACAAACTCCTTGATTTCAGCCTCCATGGCATTTAATTGCTCGGCAAATGCTGGTGGAATTTCGCCATCAGGGCAAACTGCTCCATTGTAAAGAATCACATCATTTGGAGCAAAGCGTGCCAACGTGTCGATATGACCGTCGGTATCGTCACCTGCCATTTCGCCATTGTGAATCCACAGCACATTCGAAACGCCAAACACCTGTTTCAGATATGCAGTGATTTCGTCTTTCGACATCTCCGCATTGCGGTTTGGCGACAACAAACAACTCGATGTGGTCATCAAGGTGCCATTTCCATCGCTTTCAATCGAACCACCTTCAAGCACAAAACCACGATGATTAATCGGCGTGTGCTTAAACAGTTCATATAAATCGAGACGCGAGGTAATTAAATTGTCTTTATCTGCGGCAAACTTCATGCCCCAAGCGTCGAATTTGAAGTCCAAAGGCACACATTCGCCATCTTTAACCACTGTTATAGCACCGAAGTCGCGCGCCCAAGTGTCGTTGGTTGGCACTCTATTATAATACACAGGATTTGGCGACGCAGATTCGATATTGCGCAAATCGGCTTTGGCACGCTCCACTTCAGGTGTGACGACTATTAATGGTTCTGTTGCCAAGATGGCTTCTGCTATGAGTTTATAGCATTCCACCACCTCCTCAAGCATGTCGCACCAATCCGTGTCGGCATGTGGCCACGCCAAAAGCACCGCATCTTGCTCCGCCCATTCTGCTGGAAGAAAAGTATTCAAATTCATCTCAAAAGTTTTATTCTTCAAAATTACTAATTAATTACCACATTTCAACCATAGGGCTTTAACATTTCACGATAAAAAAGACAAATAATATAGTGATAAATTTAAAGAAAATATATTAAATTTGTGTGATTATTCAAAGCTTGTTTGAAAAATACAAAAATGAGACGAATTAAAACTTTTGTAATGTTTATGCTGATGTTGAGCATGTTTTCATGCACCGATATCAACAAACAACTTGAAGAAATGATTCCTACTGACAGTAGGGGAGTCGTTCGCATTGATGTGAAAAGTGTTATAGAAAAAGGACAATTAGCTGACGAAGATGGAAATGTTGTTTTTCCACAGTCGTTAAAAGACGTGATGAGCAAAAATGAATCTGCTCCCGTATCAGAAGCCATGACACTATTAAGAAAAATTGGTATCGACACCGATGCCAATATCTATTGTTTTGTGCCAAAAAACACTTTCAGTTACGCTGCACTTATCGCCGTTAATGATGCCGATGAGACTAAAAAGGCGATTGAAAAGCAATCCGGTCAAAAATTTCAAACGATCGGGAAAGTGGATTTTCTCAGAAATGGAGCAATAAGTTTCGTAATTGATGACGATATTCTCTTTATCGGCAAAGAGGCAAAGGAAGATGCCGACTCAAAACTGGCACTGACAGCCAAGGGCTACCTCCACAAATCTAACGCAAGCATTGCTGAAGATGCGAGCATCACTGAATGCCTGCACAAGGAAAATGATGTGAATGCCTACATCAACGTAAGCGGACTGCACAATATGATTGCGAATTCGGAATCGCTTACTGAAAACCTGAAGAAATTCCCAATTCTCACGCTATTTACCGACTCCGACATTAAAGCATTCACTCTGCACATGAATTTCGAGAAAGAGGGTGCAAAATTTGAGACTTATGTAAAAGCCGACGATAATTGCGACTACTTTAAACTGCTTGATGCCACCATGGCAAAAGCCGATGCGTCGTTCTTGAAGGTGATTCCTATAAGCATGAATTACATTTTCTCGATGAGTGTGAACGGTAAAAACTTGATGAAACTCGACCAAATCAGAAAAAGCGTGAATTTAATCAGCAATCTACCATCTACCGACATGCTGGATTTCAGAAGTATGGTAAATTCCATTGATGGCCCGATTGCCATAGGTTTGAGCGTAGGAAATGGCGTGAACATCTCATCGGTTGCCAACGACAACTGGAATATCGCTATTGCAGCAAAGTCGAAAGACGCTGCTGCCATTGTGGAAAGAATAGTAGCATTTGCAGCTAAAATGGGGCAACCCGATTATATCAAAGATGGCCGACATTTGTTCACTTACCAGGGAATGCCTGTGTATATGGGCAACCAAGACAGCATTGTGTATGCCATTAGGCTTGACCATGAATTGGAGGAAGACTTTTATTACGACATGCCCGACGTGAGAGAGCGTTTCGCCTCTTGTCCATTGGGCGTGTATGCTAAAATTTCAGAACCGCAAGGTGAATCATACTTCAACTTTGGTTTTAAAAACAAAACCGACGGCGATGGTGTGTTCTACTCCATGCACGAAGGTAATCCAGTAATCACTTTCCTTGAGATTCTTTGTCAACTCAACAAAACCGAACAGACAACCCAACAACAATATTATTAACTCTAAAAACTAAAAATTATGAGATTATTAAAACTATCATGTTTAGCAATTTTGCTTATTGCGATTACTTCGTGTAATAAAACGAATGAGAAAATGATGGAATTAATTCCAGAAAATTCCACATTTGTCGCATCGTTTAGTCCTTCTAAAATCCTTGATCACACAGGCATCACTGTTGATGACAACGGCAAACTACAACTGCCCGGCGCATTAAAGGAACTGATGGAATTCAATCAAAAAGATTTGGACGAAGGTATTGCCACGCTGCAGAGTGCAGAAATCGACCCTTCTGCCAATGTGTATGTTTACAGCAGCATCACTGATGTGAATGATGCGTCTGCCGTTATGCTTGCCATAAGCAAAGACCCTGAAAAAACAAAGGCTGCGATTGAAAAGGAAATTAAGGAAAGTTTCAAGACAGTTGGTGATTTTGCTATAATTGCAAAAAGCGATATGTGCATCGCTATCAAGGACGACATCATTGCAATATTTGGCGGCAACAAAATAGAAAATGCCGAAGAATTCGCCAAAGAGGTGTTCACCAAGAAAGAAAAAAGCGTGCTTGACAACGAAAATATCAAGAGCACACTCAATGCCGATGCCGATGTCAACTACTATATCAATCTTCAATCATACATGAAACTGATGGCAGGCATTAGCCCTCAAGTTTCGTTGCTTTCTGGATTTGTGGCTGGCATGGATGGATCAGGCATTAGCATTGACCTTTCCAACAACGAAATCAACATCAATTCTGAACTCTTCGCCGATGAGAACTCCGACATCATGAAACTCATCAAAGACATTCAGGGCGAAACCTCAACCGACTTCTTGAAATATATGCCAGCAAAGGCTAAGTTGATTTTTGCTACAGGAATTAAAGGCGAGAAATTAGCAGAATTTGAGCAAGTGAAGAATGCACTCCAAATGATTTCAGGCAACCCATCATTTGGCAATGTGAACTGTGTGGAACTGGTAAAATCAATCAATGGTCCAATCGCATTTGGTCTTGATGCCGACCTCAAATCGCCAATGACCACTTTGGCTGGCACATTTGTGATTACCACTTCTAAAGCACAAGAATGGAAAAAATTGTTTGAAACATTGTTGAGCATTAGTGGCGGTATGCCTATGCAATTTGCCGTAGAGGCGAAATCTGATGTCGTAATCGTGAAATTTGGCATGAACAACAGTTTTGCACTCGACGCAAGCAGCAATGAAGACGCTAAGAAAGTGTTCGACGGCAGTTTCTATGGCTTCTGGGTGGGCTTGAATGTTGACGGCATGACAATGTATGTTGATACTCAAGTGAAAGACCTCAATAAAGGCACAGCCAAGTTCTATATCAACGGAAAAGATGGCAATAGAATGATTTTTGGCGACTATCCCCTTTTCTTCAAGGCATTAGATTCTTATATGAAACCTAAACCTGCAGCATCTGACAGTTTTGAACCCGAACCTGATTACTACGGTGACGACACGGAGATAGAAGAAACCCCAGTTAAGGAACTATAATAAAATTAACTGGAATAAAATTATCGCGGCTATGTTTAACACATAGCCGCGATAACTATTTTGTATCGAATGTTTACTTAAACATTTCTTCTGCTTGGGCTAATGTTTCGGGTTTACCTACATCAAGCCATTTATAGTCGGAGAACTGCTGATAACCGTAGATTTTATACGAATCACACATTTCTGCATAGAAAGGGGCGATGGAGAACACTTTGCCTTTAGCTTCTGAATACTTTTCAAGAGCGTCGAAAATGCGTGGAGAGAGCACATGAACACAACCAAAAGCAAGCGAATCCACCTTTTGCGGGTCGTATTGATAACCTTCTGGTTTGGTTTCGCCAGTTTTCTTGTTAATCCAGCCTTTCAAACGGTGGTCGTGGTCAAAGAGGAAATATCTTTGAGTCTGACGGTCTTTTACCAAAATGGTTGACAAAGCGTCGTGCTCCACATGGAAGTCGTACATGGCTTTCAAATCCAAGTCGGTGAGAATATCGGCATTGTGCACGATAAACGGTTCATCGCCATCAAGGAATTTTCTTGCCTTCATCAAACCTCCACCCGTATCGAGAAGCAAGTCGCGCTCATCACTAATGTGAATATCAAGTCCGAAATTCTTTTTTTCTTCTAAAAACTCAATAATTTTTTCACCAAAGTGGTGAATATTCACAGTGATATCGGTCACCCCACAGTCTGCCAAGTGGGTAATCACACGCTCAAGCATAGTTTTTCCGCCCACTTCCACAAGCGCTTTTGGACGGTCGTTGGTAAGAGGGCGCAGGCGTGTGCCTAACCCTGCTGCAAAAACCATTGCTTTCATATCTGCTACTTTTGAACGGGAGTGAAAACTTGCTCAATGTTCTGCTCACGATGAACAAGTTCTACCTTCACATTAAACTTCTTGAAAATGTGCTCTGCCATGTGCTGTGCGCAATACACTGAGCGATGCTGACCGCCTGTGCAGCCAAAGCATACCATCAAATTAGTGAAACCACGCTCCACATAACGCTTAACCGAGGCATCTACCAATTCGTAGGCATGGCTAAGGAATGTGAGAATTTCGCCATCATCTTCAAGATACTTAATTACTGGCGCGTCGAGACCTGTATAAGGTTTGTAACGATCATATTTGCCAGGATTGTTTGATGCGCGACAGTCGAACACAAAGCCACCACCATTGCCAGAATTGTCGTTTGGAATACCTTTCTTGTAGGCAAAACTCATCACTTTCACAGTGAGCATGTGCTTTTGCAAATCATCGGTAAACTGCGACATATTCACAAGGTTTCTCAGCACTTTAGTTAGGTATGGATATTCAACGTATGGCTCATTGAGGAGCGAGCGCAAGTTGTTGATGGCGAAAGGCACACTCTGCATAAAGTGGGGTTTCTTCTCGAAATAGCCACGGAAACCGTAAGCGCCCAGCACCTGAAGCGTGCGGAAAAGCACGAAGTGACGAAGTTGAGAGTAGAAGTAATCCACATCAACATATTTGTACTTCTTCAATTCATCAATATATTCCTTCAAAAGTTCTTGACGAAGGCTGTTAGGGAAATTGGCTTTTGCTTGCCACAAGAAAGATGCAACATCGTAGAAGAATGGACCTTTGCGACCTCCTTGAAAGTCGATAAACATTGGCTCGCCATCTTTAATCATCACATTGCGTGACTGGAAGTCGCGATACATGAAAGTGGCTGAACTGCTACGCAAAAGCACATCGGCAAGATGCTGGAAATCGTCTTCAAGTTGTCCTTCGTTAAATTCAAGACCGGTAGCTTTCAAGAAGCAATACTTGAAATAGTTCAAATCCCAAAAGATGGAGCGTGCATTAAATTCCGACGCAGGGTAGCAGTATGAGAAATCCATACCATCTGCGCCTTTGAATTGAAATTCGCAAAGACGACGGATGGTCTTCGACAGCAATCTTTTTTCCTCTTCGCCAAATACGCGTGTCTTGCGAGCCTTTTCAATGGCGTTGAAAAGAATAGTGTCGCCCAAATCCTCTTGGATATAAGCCATCTTATCATCGCTCTCTGCAAACACCTTTGGCACAGGAAGTCCCTGCTCCAAGAAGTGCTTATCCATATAGAGGAAAGCCTTGTTTTCTTCAGGAAGTTCGCCAATCACACCAATAAGTGATTGCTCACCTGAAAGGCGGAAATAATGGCGATTTGAACCTGATGCTGGCAACTGAACAATTTCAGCAGGTTCAGAGCCAACATACTGTGTATATAGTTGTTTTAAAATTTCTGTATCCATAATATTAATCGCTAATTGAATTAACAAAGATAAAGGAAAAACAAATAAGAAGCAAATCAGCCCTGATTAAAATTCAGAAGTGAAATGGAATTTGAGTTTGGGGAAATCTTGCTGCGCCATGTCAAGCACATAGCCCGAATCAGCCAAAAACACATCTCTGCCTTCACGGTCCAACGCCATATATTGCTGCTTTCTACGCTTAAACGCTTCCAAAGCCTCCTTGTCGTCGCTCTCAATCCAGCAAGCCTTATACAGGTGAATGGGTTCCCATCTACAGCTTGCGCCATATTCATGAAGCAAACGATATTGAATTACTTCAAACTGGAGCTGACCTACGGTGCCAATAATCTTGCGATTGTTGAACTGATTGACAAAGAGCTGCGCCACACCTTCGTCCATAAGTTGCTCAATACCCTTGCTGAGTTGCTTAGTGCGCATTGGATCGGTATTCTCAATGTATTTAAACATTTCTGGCGAGAAACTTGGCAATCCCTTGAAGTGGAGCAATTCTCCCTCTGTGAGTGTGTCGCCAATTTTGAATGTGCCGTTATCTGGCAAACCCACAATGTCGCCAGGATAAACATCGTCAATCACCTCCTTTTTCTGCGCCATAAAGGCTGTAGGAGCGGCAAATCGCACTTGCTTATTGCTGCGCACATGGTGGTAATACTGATTACGGTGGAACACACCCGAACAAACCTTAACGAAAGCAATACAGCTGCGATGGTTAGGGTCCATATTTGCGTGAATCTTAAATACGAAGCCTGTGAACTTTTCTTCTGTAGGCACCACTTCACGCTCCACGGCTTGCACAGGGCGTGGTGATGGGGCGATGCGGATAAAGCAGTCGAGCAATTCCTTTACACCGAAAGTGTTCAAAGCCGAACCAAAGAATACTGGAGCAACGAGTGCATCAAGGTAGTCCTGCTCCTCAAATTCGGGATAAACGCCATCAATAAGTTCAATATCGCTACGCAACTTCTCGGCATCGTCGGCACCCACTGCTTCATCAATCACAGGGTCGTTGATGTCGGTAATGTCAACACGGTCAGACACGCGTTGCTTATCAGCTGCGAAAAGGCTCAAATTGTGCTCATAGATATTGTAAACACCCTTGAAATTGGCACCGCCATTGATTGGCCAACTCAAAGGACGAACAGAAATCTTCAGTTCGCTTTCCAGTTCATCTAAAATATCGAAAGGGTCGCGACCTTCACGGTCCATCTTGTTCACGAAAATGATTACTGGGGTGTTGCGCATACGGCACACTTCCATCAAGCGGCGTGTTTGTTGCTCCACACCTTTTGCCGAGTCAACCACAATGATTACGCTATCCACAGCGGTGAGGGTGCGGAATGTGTCTTCAGCGAAGTCTTGGTGACCAGGGGTGTCGAGAATGTTGATTTTAAATCCCTCATACTCAAAACCCATCACGGAGGTAGCAACCGAGATACCGCGTTGCTTTTCAATCTCCATCCAGTCGCTAGTTGCAGTTTTCTTAATTTTATTCGACTTTACAGCACCTGCCACATGGATTGCACCACCAAAAAGAAGTAATTTCTCAGTAAGGGTGGTCTTACCAGCATCAGGGTGTGAAATAATCGCGAACGTGCGTCTTTTTTTAATTTCTTCGGATAAATTTGCCACTATATATAATGTTATTTATTTTCAATTCTGTTAATGCACTCTCTCAAGCTATCTTCCCAATATGGAATTGAAGCATTAAATGTGGTTTTATATTTCGACTTGTCGAGCACACTGAAGTGTGGACGCTTTGCCTTAGTTGGATATTCAGCCGTGGTGCAGGGCTTCACATCGCAGGTGGTGATACCTGCAATTCGGTGTATAGCCTTAGTGAAATCATACCATGAGACAGCTCCTTCATCGCTAAAATGATACACTCCCGAATGCCACTGCTCCGCTGTAAGCACATTCATGATAGCCACAGCCAAATCCTTAGCATAGGTAGGAGTGCCAACCTGGTCGAAAATCACCGACAATGTCTCTTTCGTTCTGCCCAAATTGAGCATCGTTTTCACAAAATTTTTGCCAAATGGCGAATAGAGCCACGCTGTGCGGAAAATCACAGCATCGGGGAGGCATTGAAGCAATCGGCGCTCGCCGTCGAGTTTGGTTGAGCCATATACTGAGCATGGCGATGTCTCATCGTCTTCGCGATATGGTCTGAAGTTGGTTCCGTTGAACACATAGTCGGTAGAAATCTGTATCATCTTTGCAGCGTGGTGTTTTGCGGCTTGAGCCAAATATTCCACTGCATCGGCATTTAGGCGTGTGCAAAGTTCTACATTGTCCTCCGCATTGTCCACGGCAGTGTAGGCTGCACAATTCACCACATAGTCGATATGATGATTTGCGAAAAATGCGTCAATCGCGTCCTTTGATGTAATATCCAATTCTTGAACATCGGTAAAAATAGGGGAGAACGCATCGTTGCCATCAAGCACCAAGCGCATTTCATTTCCCAACTGACCGTTTGCTCCTGTGATTAGAACAGTTTTTGCCATCGTATATCTCAATATCTAAATTATTCAACATCGTCCTCAAAAAGAGGTTTTTCTTCATCTTTTTTGAAATAAGCCGCAAGCATACCAATAAAATATGAAATTTGCGCCACAGCCTTTTGTGTGCCCTCTGATATTTCTTTGCCTTGCAATCGGAGCATCAATATGCCATACAGTGCATTGAAGCAAGTTTCCAACTCTCCCACCTGTTCCTCTGGCTTCGATTTAGAGCGAAGTTCCACTATGTAGGGGAGGGTTTGGTAGAATTGTGCGCCATATTGTGGAAATTTTGGTGATTTCAGAAGTTGGGCGTGAAGGTCGTTGAGACGGATAAGCACATTCTTGTTGATTTGCAAATGTCCTTTTTCCTTCACATGCTCCAGTTCCATCATTTTGATGAGCGACTCGTACCAGTCTTTCACTTCCGCTTTCACTTTATCGTCAATCGGGAGGCGAGAAATGATATTATCGTTGATTTTATCAATGTCGAGATGGTTGGCACGAATCATATCTTCCACTTGCCACATATACAATAGGTATTCGGCAATGTTTTCTTTACGTTTTTGTTGAGCAATAATCATGAATTAACCAAATTTACTAATATTGCGTAAAGCCTCTGGATTGAGGATTTTAATTCTGCGTCCATCTACGGTGAGAATGTGCTCTTGACAGAACGACGAGAGAGTGCGAATCGCATTACTCGTGGTCATGTTCGACAAGTTAGCCAAATCTTCACGAGCCATGTATATCTTCAGCGTTTCGCCATCGTCTTCATAACCATAATTATCTACCAGTGCGATAATGGCATCAGCAAGACGCCCACGAATATGCTTTTGGGTGAGATTCACAATTTTAGCGTCACTACCACCCAGGTTTTTTGAAAGCTCATTGATAAAGAACCATGCCAATTTGCGATTTTGGTCGATTAATTCTTTCACCAAACTCATTGGAATTGCACCCAAAGTAGATGCCTCAAAAGCCGAAGCACTTGAAACGTAGGGTTCGTTGGCAAAAAAAGCCCTATATCCAAAATACTGTATAGGACGATATAGGCGCAAAATTTGCTGCCTTCCTCCCATTCCGTCTTTCGACAATTTCACTTTGCCTTTGAGCAGACACCACAAATAGCGTGGCGAATCCTTTTCGGCATAAATAATCTGATTTTTCTTAAAATTATGGATATGGAAGTTATCAGCCACCAATCGCCTTTCGTCGGGGGTAAGAATAGCCCAAATAGCCGCTAAATCTTTGCTGATGATATCCTCAAGTGTACTCTTTTTTAACATCTGCTTTATAACACTGCTTTAAAACATACAAAATTACGCAATTCTTTGGAATTCAGCAAATAAAAAATTCACGCCAAAAAAGGGTCGCCCCACAAAAAGAGCGACCCTAAACATTTAAGATTCAGTTATTAGTATTTATTACTTGATAACTTTAGCAGAACTGTGAGTACCGTCGGTGTAAGTAGTCACTACGATGTTGATGCCTTCAAATGGAGTTGAAGAAGCCACACCTAAAGTGTTGTAATACTTCACGCCAGCCACAGTCTTGTTAGCGTTCACGTCGTTAACACCAGTTGCTTGACCTGCGTCGAACAAGTACTTAGAAGGAGTTGCAACAGATTGTGCATCCTTTGGCAATGCGATACCTACTGCGCCCAACTTAGCGTCGGCGAAGAAGAGGTTACCTGCATAGTCGAAGTGGATTTGGTTAACGATTGAAGATTTGTTGGTATAACCTTCTATAACGTATTGGAGAGTGAATGAAGGAACATTATTATTCCAATCGATGCTATATACATTGAGCTTAGGATAGCCAGTAGCAATTACCATTGTGCTCAAATCTTGGCTGACAGCAAGACCAGCACCCCAGCTACCATCGAGGTCTTCGAGGTTACCAGAGTTGAAGAGAATGTTGTCTTCATAGTCTGTGTACATGAATGAAGGAACGCCAACGTTGTTGTTGCCTGTGCCACGGATTTGTGATACGAACATACCGTTTTCCAAAGGCACGATTTCAACATTTGTGTTGAGCAACTTAGCAGAAACTGTTGGGAATGTCACTGCAGGTGCCTTGTCGGTAGTAACATTAGCACCAATGTTGTAAACGCACAACTCATTGCCTGCGTTGCCAGTTGGGTAGTCTTCTTGGAATGAGAGCAACTTGGTGTTTTCACCATTGCCTAAGAATGCTGCACTTGTACAGCTGCCACCAAGAGCGTCTCCAGCAGCGTTCTTGATTAAGCCAGTTTCTTCGCGAGTGCCTTCAAAGAATTGAGTAGCAGTTGCAGGTTCTGCAGGGTTCATGATATGGATACCACTATGAGCATCGCTCCAGTCAGCAATATAAACGTAACCATTGTTAGGATTAACGCCCATACGGAATGGAGAAGCAGTGTTACCAGTAGCAAATTCTGCGGTGAGATAAGGAGCACCGTCGTTAACCACGTTGAGTTCTGGACTTACTCTGTAGATACCCTTTGTTCCATAAGGATCTGAAATGTAGATACTCTGGAAGAAGTCGCTCATTGGGTTTTGGTCGATAGCAAGACCGCGAGTGCAGTAATTGCCATTGCCAGCAGGAGCGTAAGCGAAGATCTTAGCTACAGTTGGGATTGCAGGGTTGTTGAGTACCACTTCCCAGTTGTATTTACCAGTATATTCACCCTTGTTGAGATATACTTGATTACCACCCTTAACGATGTTGTAAAGCATTACTTCAACAGGTTCGCCACCTTCAACAGGAGTAAGAACTACCTTACCCGATTCCACATCACCAGTAGATTTAAACTTGATAATGTAGTTGTCGCTGTTTTCTTCATAGTTCAAGTCGTAAGCATATTCGCCACGGAATACAGGTTGTTCAACACCAGCGGTAGTGAACTTAACCACCTTAGCGTCGCCGAAGAGGAAGAGGTTCATGTCTTCGCCCTTAACATTTGCACCAGCAGCGGTGAACGCAGCACCCATAGCAGGAGCTTTCTTAGCAGCATTGATTACGGTTTGGAGTTGAGTACCAACAGTCTTCACCAATTTTGCATTTTGGAGACCTTCAGTAATGTCGTAAATCTTCACAGCAGAAACCAAGTTTCCGTTGTAAACAGGAGCTGCCATCAAAGCACGCTTTGCATATCTGAAGAATGCCAAGCCCTTAGAAGCACGCCCAATTTCTTCATCATTGAATGTACCAATTACACGGCTGTCAACATTGTTGGTTGCAGCAGGTTCGAATTCAAATGGAGCGCAGAGGCTACCATTGAGAATGTAGTAGTGGTCGTTGAGTGGAGATACGTTGAGTTGGATATCATCACCTTGTTTCACGAGTGTGAATGTACCATCAGCAGAAAGGGTTTGCTCAGTAAAGTGAGAAGAAACCACTTCATTGTCGTTGATATTGAGCACGAGGAAGCGAAGAGCGCGTGAGCTACCACTAGTAACACCAGTTGTCACCACTTCACAATCCTTAGCAGGGCCACTTACAGCGAGTGTAGCACCCATATCGGCATTGTAGAAGTTTGCAGAGCTTTTAGAAGTAGCCCAAAGTATAGGGTCAGAATCAAAGTCTGCCCACTTGTAGAAGTAAATAGTACCACGCTTGTAGCCTGCGTCAACCTGATTGTCGTCAAATTGGCAGCGAACATTGTTCACGCCCACGAGTTGACCATCAGCAGTCAAAGCGATGTCGCTCAAGCTCTTGTAAGAACCAGCGTTTTCTGGGTCAACAGGATTGATACCGTTAAGACTGAGTTGCTTAACAAGTGTCATAGTCTTGTTGTTGATGAGATAGATAGCAGGAGCATCGGTCATCACCAAAGTACTGTCGCCACGAACGATTGTACGCTTAACTGCGCCTTGCATTTCAAATGCGGTGCCGTCGTCTTGAGTGAAGTTGTATGAGTCAGCAAGCTTCAAGTAGACAGGCTGTGCTGGAGTTGCATAATTTTCGTAAACGATTTCTTCTGGCACGTATTCAAGGTTTTCGAGGTGAAGCTTAGCATAGCTGGTTTCGTTAGCCTTTACAGTGATAGCTTCTTCTTCGAAAATGTCCTTGTAGCCTTCGCAAGATGCGCTCAAAGTGTAGTCGCCAGGAGTCACATTCTTGAATACGAACACACCGTTCCAGTTGTTGTCGCAAGTGTAGGTTGCCACAGCCTTACCGTCTTTCTTCAAAGTCACAACAGCGCCATTGAGTGGGAGCCATTGGTCGTCGGTGCCAGCTGCATACTTGTACAAGTTGTTGACAATCTTTTCGTGGAGATCCTTAACTGTACCCATGATATAGCCAGTGGTTTCGGCATTGAGTCCGAAATAGTCGCACACGCCACGAGCATAGCCAACACCTTCCATTTGGCAATAATTCATATTCAAAGCACGGTGGCGAGCAGGTTGATAGGTGTGGAAATAACCTTCAACGAGGAAGCCAGGAGTGCCATGACGAAGCACGCCAAGATAGCCCTCAAAAGTACCCTTAGAAGTAGTGGTGGTGTATGATGAACCATAGAAAGAAATGTCACCACGAAGATTCATGTTGGTGCGGCTATAGTATGATTGAGGGTCGATCTCATCCATATAGTGGCGTGGCCAAGAAGCGGCACACATGTCATAGCTACCAGCATTGCCTTCGTTGTCCTTGCCGTCTCTACCACGATAGAGATAAAGTGGATAGTTGGTGGCAGTACCATCAGTTGCCGCATTTGAGTGAACAGACACGAACATATCCATATTGTTGGCATCTACTTCACGGCAAATTTCAGAAAGATTGCGGTTGTACAATTCTTCATCAGCTGCGCCTTTAACATAAGGGAATGGGCCATTCTTCACACGAGAGTACATAATGTTTTCGTGCTTAACGCCCATCTTTTCGAGCACAGCACCCATCTCCAGAATCTTCCAAAGGTTGGTGTTTGTTTCATAGAAACCACAAGTGTCGGGACGACCTGTTTCTGGGAGATTTGGATAAGGAATAGTAGCCATTGGACGGTCGTTAGGACCCCAGCTACCGTGACCAGGATTCAAATAGATGCGAACTTCATCAGCAGTTTTTGCCTGCATTGCACCCGCTGCCAAGATTGCAGCCGATGCGAGTAATAAAATCTTCTTCATAGCTGTAATCATTATTTAGCAACGTTAATAATATATGCTTCACCAGCTGGTGTAGAGAAAGCAATCTTGCCACTTGCAGCAGAAGCATAAGGATACATAGCGATAGTGTCGTCGCCAGTGAGGGTTTGCATAGTGCCATCGAGAGTAACGGCTACAATCTTTGAAGAAAGAATGAATTCGCCATTGTCCACGTCTTGCATACCCACTACGGTGTTGTTGTCGTACCATTGTGGAGCACGAACCAAACCGAGCGATTTCACGTTATTGCCGTCGAGGTCGCAAACAAATGCGCCAACGCCGCAAACGAAGTAAAGAGCCTTTTTGCCGTCAGGAGAAACCGACTGCCAAATGTAGCTGAAATTCTGACCGTTTGGAGAGAACACAGAAGTCTTTCCGTTACGGGTAATCATCAACTGACGGTTACTGATTGAAAGAACTGGAGCAGTAGCCTTAGTTGCGCTGGCACCAATAGCCTTTGCAGAGAGCTTGCCCTTGTTCACAGCCAATGCTGTAGCACCTTGCACTGCCACGCCTTGGAGGTCGCGAGTAGGAGCTACGAGATTAGCAACTTCACCTGATGTAAGGTTGATTGACTTTAATGCCACCTTGCGAAGGTGATTTGCGGTGTAAGAGTTTTCGCGATACACAACAGTGTTGCCATCTTGTGAAACTTGTACATCAAAACCTGCACCAGCAGCATCAGTGATTTTTGTGGCTTGATTAGTGTTCAAGTCAAATTTAGTAAGACCTTGATTGCCACTTGTTGAGAGCAAAAGATAATCACCTTTTGGACTAATAGCAGCAACGGTGGCCATAGGATTAGCAGGCGTGTTGACCTTCTCTACAGAAGTCACTTTCAGCACCTGTGCAAATCCACTAAACGACGCACACAAAGCCAATGCTAAGAAAACTTTTTTCATAAAGCATTTGTTTTTAGTTAGTGAAATTGTTGTTAATTAATTAGTTAATATAAAATAAATAAAATTTATTTTCAAAATTTCGAGAGTAGTTTGGAATTTACTCTTTCAACAACCAAAATTAATAATAATCTTAAAATTTCACAAAAATTTAGTCGAAAAAAAGCCACAATAGTTTTCCCTAAAATCCGCAAGCAATCTCAATGGCAATCTCAATTGCAGTAAAGAGCTTGAACACTATTCATCATGATAGTATGAGCGTGAATTTTGTCCGATTTGTGCATACCTTCCCCTTACCCCACAATGCGACTTGAGGCAATACGCAGATTAAAACCATAAGG
>SFGS01000097.1 GCA_004557565.1 Bacteroidales bacterium
AAGATAGGTGAAAAATCTGACATGGCAAAATCCTGAGCAACTTTTTGTTGCTCAGGTACTTATAAATAAAGTTAAATCAAAGTGTTGCGGAATTAAGGTATAATAGGAATTATCCTGATTCCGTAGAAAATCCACCGATAGGAACGGAAACAAAAGCAGTGGCAGCCATCGGAGATGGCTTTGGCTTCAAATTTCATTTTTGGCGGGATTTTACATATATTTTGCACAAATTGGTGCTTTTTCACGAAAAATCATTATATTTGCAAAAGAAAGATTATCAATTTCATTAAAATACTAAAACCGTAAGACTATGAAGTATTACCTTAACACCAATGGTCAGCAAGGTGGACCATTCGAATTGTCAGAACTGCTCATCAACGGACTGACTCCACAATCATACGTTTGGAACGAGACCATGACAAACTGGGCTCCTGCCATGCAAGTGCCAGAAGTGGCCGCGTTGCTCCAACAGCAACAACCAGCACCACCTGCATTCGACCAGCAGCCCCCTATTCCACCACAACCAGAAGCTCCACAACAGCCACAATACGGTTACCAACAACCACAGTACGGCTATCAGCAACCACAGCAGCCACAATATGGCTATCAGCCTCAGCCAAAGTCGATGGACTTCGGCGAAGCAATCAAAGTGTGCTTCAATAAGTTTGCCAACTTTGAAGGTCGCGCTCGCCGCTCGGAATTTTGGTGGTTCCAACTTTTCACCTACATCATTTCCTCTTTGACTTGCGGTATTGGCGGTCTCGTGCTTCTGCTGCCCACCATCGCCGTAACCGCACGCCGTCTCCACGACACTGGTCGTAGCGGTTGGTTGCAGCTTCTCATGTTCATCCCTATTGTCGGCTATGTATTGATTATCATTTGGACTGTTCAAGATTCTGACCCTGGCACCAACGAATATGGTCCTAACCCAAAAGTATAACCGATAGCGGTAAAAAATTCGAGATATTGAACATCGAATTGTCTAATAGCAAAGAGTATGATAATATCAAAAGATAACTTCGTAACGGATAACATGACCAATACGGTTTGTTATTCCAGTCTTCTACCTAAAGAGAGCAGCGGGTTGGATCCTCAGTTAAGAGAAAAGATGTATGCTGCATTGAAAGAGTCTGTTAAGACCTTTAAGCACTATGATCTGTATAACACTCGTGACATCTGGTCAAGAGATTATATGCCAGTGCAACTGACGCAAGATCTCTTTCTGAACTACACCTATAGCCCGGATTATCTTAGCGACCATAAAACTTATATCACAAACTGGTTGCTACACAAAGTACATACTCGCAAGGCTGACAAGCTTAATCTTAATGTTGTTACAATCCCTCTTATTCTTGATGGAGGCAATGTGATCAAGGCTATCGACAAGTTTGGTAAACCAACAATCATCATGTGTAGCAAAGTTTTGAATGAGAACAAACTATCCAAAGAGGAACTTACAGACTTGTGGGACCAATTCTTTGATAATCAGATTCGTCTTATTCTGATCGAATGGGAAGGAGAAGATGAAAACCCGATTGGACATGCCGATGGAATGGTTAGATATATCACAGAAGGAAAAGTTCTGATTACAAATTACTGTGATTTGGACGATGAAGAACGTCTGAGTGAGCCACTGAAAGAATACTTTGATATTGAACGTCTGCACTTTGGAGATATTGAAGGAATCAAAGGTACCAAGATGTGGAGCCTCTTGAAATCAAAAAGTTGGGGATACATTAATTTTCTACAAGTTGGTAAACATATTATCGTTCCAAAATTAGATTGGGATGAACTCAACAAAGTAGCTGTGCAACAAATCCAGCAAGCTTTTGGAGCTTCTTATGAAGTAGAGCTTATAGATTGTGATATGACTCAAATTCTAGAGAATCCCGATGTGAACGCTAATAGTGGCGGTGGTCTGAATTGTTTGACATGGACTTTGTTCAGCGCAGAATAATCATATACTCAAAATAAGAATATGGCTGTCTACACAAATGTATAGGCAGCCATATTTATAATTGCTTTGTTGTAGTATTCAATAGTTTGTCAATATTGAAAGTGAATGTGTAATCATTCTGAACGTTCTCAATCATGATTGGCATCATTACAGTCATAGTTTTACCGACAAGTGAATACATATCAAGCTGTGTCGCAAATCATAAAGCGGCACAGCTTTTTTGTGTGCATAATTCCACCTAAATTCGGCAAAA
The DNA here is from genome assembly GCA_004557565.1 of Bacteroidales bacterium. Lineage (GTDB taxonomy): Bacteria > Bacteroidota > Bacteroidia > Bacteroidales > Muribaculaceae > Sodaliphilus. Next base: position 2,211 of record SFGS01000097.1, read on the forward strand.
AATCCAATAAATGGGCACTGCCGAAAAATGGTCGTGCTATAATTTTGCCAATTCTCATAAAATGAGTAATTTTGAATGATAAAATCAGAATGCAAAACTACAAAACTATAACTAAATCAACACTAAAATGATTTATCCAATTTTAACTCCAGAAGAAGCTGCCGATTATATTCAAAATGGCATGAATATCGGCGTGTCTGGTTTCACTATTCCTGGTAATGTAAAGGTGATTCCACCTGCCATTGCAAAGAAAGCTATCCGTGAACATGAAGCAGGTCGCGAATTTAAAGTAAACATCTACAGCGGTGCATCGACCAACGACTACACCGACGGTGAACTCTCTCGCGCTCACGCTCTTAACTACCGCACTCCTTATCAGTCGCTCCCTGAAGTGCGCAACCGCATCAACGCTGGCGAAGTGCACTACAACGACCGCCACTTGAGCGAACTTGCACAAGAATTCCGCTATGGCTACTATGGCAAGATGGACGTGGCTTTGATTGAAGTGCAAAGCATAACCGACGATGGCGAAATCGTGTTGGGTACCGCAGTTGGTAACTCTCCAACATGGCTCAAACTCGCCGACAAGGTGATTATCGAGCTCAACGACCAAATTCCTGAAAGCATCAAGGGCTTGCACGACATTTTGTTGCCACTCGACCCACCTTACCGTCGCGAAATTCCTATCTATTCTGCTCACGACCGCGCTGGTTCAATCGTGGCTCACGTCGACCCAAAGAAGGTGCTCGGTGTGGTAAAGACCAGTATGCCACTGGGTATGCCAAGCAAGTTCTCGCCAGTTGACGAAGAAACTGCAAAGATTGGTAAAAACGTGTGCGATTTCTTGGTAAGCGAAATGAAGAATGGCCGTATGCCAAAAACATTCCTTCCTATCCAATCTGGTGTGGGCAACATTGCCAACGCAGTGCTCAACGCTCTTGAAGAAAGCACCGACATTCCACCATTCGAAATGTACACCGAGGTGATGCAAGACAGCGTATTGAAGTTGCTCAAGAGCGGCCGATGCAAATTTGCAAGTACCTGCTCTCTTACACTTTCAGGCGAAGCAATGTCAGACTTGTTTGCAAACATCGACACCTTGCACGACAAGATTCTTATGCGTCCATCTGAAATCAGCAACAACCCTGAGGTTATCCGCCGTATAGGTGTGGTGTCAATGAACACCGCAATCGAAGTCGATATCTTCGGTAACGTGAACTCTTCACACGTGAACGGCAGTCGCTTGATGAACGGTATCGGTGGTAGCGGCGACTTCACTCGCAACGCTTACACCAGTATCTTCATGTGCCCATCAATCAAGAAGAACGACTGCATCAGCACCATCGTTCCTATGGTTACACACGTCGACCACACTATCCACTCTGTTGACATCATCGTTACAGACCAAGGCGTTGCCGACCTTCGCTTCAAAGACCCACTGCAAGCAGCAGAGGAAATCATCGAAAAGGCAGCACACCCAACCTACCGCCCATTGCTCCGCGAATACCTCGCAATAGCAAAGGCAAACGGTGGTGGTCACATCTATCAGAGCCAACGCTACGCACTCGAATTCCACCGTGCGCTCGCAGAAGAAGGCGATATGCGTAAAGCCAACTTCAACAAATAATCCACAACGAAAACTCAACAAGTTCTCTATAAGTCTCGCTTTCCACCCCGGAAAGCGAGGCTTTTCCTTTCCACCACACCCCCACTTCTCCACCCACCCCACACCATCCGACCTGTCTGACGAGTCAGACAAGTCCGACCATCCCCACAAACCAAAGGGACGGTTCTAATGGTTTGTGAAAAATCGGCCAATCGGGCGAAAACGGTAAAAAATCTATCGTTTTAGCCCATTCAAAGCCTCTATCGGGCGAAAACGATTAAAAAATCACCGTTTTAGCCCAGTTGACGGAATTTTTGGATTTTTCAAGGATGAAATTTGAGGGATTTTTTTTACTTTTGGTGAAGATTAACTAACCAAAACTACTGAAATACTATTGTGAGATGAAACGGATTTTTTGTTCATTGATTTTGTGGGGAGTGGTGGCTCTGATGAGTGTGGCTGCTCCGAAACTGAAGTTTTATGACGCCCAGCAGTTTACCTTGGTGGGTAAATTGATGCCTGGCACATTCAACCCCTATCACCGTATCGACACAGTGAAATACAAGGGCTTCGACAAGAAGGAGTTGCTGCAAGTGCGAGAGTCGGCTGGCATGTCGATTGCGTTCAAAACCTCAAGCCGCACCATAGCGGTGAGATGCGAGTTTGGCGATGTGGAATGGCCTCAAAACAGCACCGGCATCGCTGCACACGGCTTCGACATCTATATCAAGAAAGATGGCGCATGGCGTTGGGCTGGTTCGGGCGCACGCTCGCAGGAGACGCTCAACAAGGCGCTCAACCTCGCCACCAGCATGGACGGCACCGAACACGAGTGCTTGCTCTATTTGCCGCTGTTTGCCGAGGTGAACAAGTTGGAGATTGGCGTTGATGCCGATGCTCCTATTGCCCCATCACCCAATCCTTTCCGCCACCGTATTGCCATTTTCGGCTCCAGCTTCACACACGGCACAAGCACCAGCCGCCCAGGTCTCACCTACCCTGCCCAATTCTGCCGAATGACAGGGCTTCAGCTACTCGGTTTGGGGTGCAGCGGCCACAGCAAACTCCAGCCCTACTTTGCCGAGGCACTTGCCGATGTGGATGCCGACGCTTTCATTTTCGACAGTTTCTCGAATCCCACAGCCAAGGAAATCAAGGAACGCCTGTTCCCTTTCATCGAACGCTTGCAAAAGGCGCACCCCGGCAAACCGCTGATTTTCCAGCAGACTATCGACCGTGAATATTGCGCCTTCAACACCGCCCGCGCAAAATCTGAGGCAGAGAAAAAGGAGATGGCCGAAACGCTGATGGCAGAGGCTGTGAAGAAGTATAAAGATGTGTATTTCATTTACCCCAACGCCACCAGCCCCGACCACGAGGCATCGGTAGATGGCATTCACCCCACCAACTACGGCTACACGCTCTGGGCAAAATCCATCGTTCCCCAAGTGCTTGAAATCCTCGCCAAATACGGCATAAAATAGCAGTTTACGGTTCAGTGGAAAAACTCTGGGGTATAGATTATGCATTGTTGCCGAATCGTGAATGGAATCAAAAACAAAAACAAAATGATAAAATGGTTTCTTGAAAAGGTTGTATCAATCTCCCAAAACGATTTTACATGGTAGGGACGCGATACTTCGCGTCCGCGACAAATAACTGATATTCAATATGGTACCATAATCATGGGCGGACGTGAAGTATCACGTCCCTACCGGGTTTGGTTTTTCGCCGAAGGCGAGCGGTTTTTATCCTTTTGACGATGCCACCGACCTCGCCAGCGAGGGCGGCGGTGGTGATGTGGTGTGGATGATTCAAGCCTATGCCTCAAACCACAAACCAAAGGGACGGTTCTTTTGGTATGCCTTTGGCATATACAAACCAAAAGTTACTATGTTTGCAGTGGAAATGTGGTTTGGGGTTGGAGA